>NZ_JBHYXD010000009.1:43990-47730 GCF_042751995.1 Streptomyces sp. NPDC059371
TCTGTTGGGTGGGGGGGGGGGTTAGCTTCGCGATGGCCGGCCGGCTAGCCCGCGCCCCCGACGCCCGGCGCCGGGGGGCCCGCGGCCCCCGCCACGACCCCGCCCC
Organism: Streptomyces sp. NPDC059371; assembly: GCF_042751995.1. Classification (NCBI taxonomy): domain Bacteria; kingdom Bacillati; phylum Actinomycetota; class Actinomycetes; order Kitasatosporales; family Streptomycetaceae; genus Streptomyces; species Streptomyces sp. NPDC059371. Next base: position 44,097 of record NZ_JBHYXD010000009.1, read on the forward strand.
CTCCCTCAAGGCCCCTCAACGCCCCTCTCCGCTCCCTCTTCGCCCCCGCTCCCGCTCCGTCTCCGCTCCGTCTCCGCTCCGTCCTCGGCCCCGATGACACCCCTCCGCCGCCCCGATCGCGCCCTTCCGCGGCCCCGGTCATGTCTCGGAATGCGGAAACAAGGTCTCCATCCCGTGAGTGGACTAGACCTTTCCAGGGGTAAAGCGCGACACTGTCCCCCGTGAGACACGTCATCGCCCTCGATGTGGGCGGCACCGGGATGAAGGCCGCCCTCGTCGGGGTGGACACCGACCCCTCCCCGGACCACCCCGACGCCCCGCGGCCGCGGGCTTCCGGACACCCCGCGCTGCTGCACCAGGCCCGCCGGGCGACCGGCCGTGAGCGCGGGCCCGACGCCGTCGTCGAGGACATCCTCGACTTCGCCGCCGAACTGCGCGCCTACGGCGAGGAGCACTTCGGCGAGAGCGCGCTGGCCGCCGGCGTCGCCGTCCCCGGCATCGTCGACGCGCAGAACGGCATCGCGGCCTACGCCGCCAACCTCGGCTGGCGCGACGTCCCGCTGCGCCGGCTGCTCGGCGAACGGCTCGGCGGCATCCCCGTCGCGCTCGGGCACGACGTGCGCACCGGCGGCCTCGCGGAGGGCCGGATCGGCGCCGGGCGGGGAGCGGACCGCTTCCTGTTCGTCCCGCTGGGCACCGGCATCGCGGGCGCCATCGGCATCAACGGCGGCGTCGAGGAGGGCGCGCACGGCTTCGCGGGCGAGATCGGCCACATCGTCGTACGGCCCGGCGGGTCCCCGTGTCCGTGCGGGCAGCGCGGCTGTCTGGAGCGGTTCGCCTCCGCGGCGGCCGTCAGCCAGGCCTGGGCCGAGGCGTCCGGCGACCCCGCGGCGGACGCGGCGGACTGCGCCAAGGCCGTCGAGTCGGGCGACCCGAGGGCGCTGGCCGTCTGGCAGGAGGCCGTCGACGCGCTCGCCGACGGCCTGGTCACCGCGCTCACCCTCCTGGACCCGCGCACCCTGATCATCGGTGGCGGGCTCGCCGAGGCGGGGGAAACCTTGTTCACACCTCTGCGGGCCGCGGTCGAACGCCGTGTCACGTTCCAGAAACTGCCGTCGATCGTCCCCGCCGCCCTCGGGGACACCGCCGGATGCCTCGGTGCCGGGCTCCTCGCCCGGGACCTCCTGAACACCACTTCTACGACTCCCCGGAGGTAACCACCCGATGGCCCCTAGCAAGGTTCTCGCCGGCGCCCGGGTGGTACTGCCCACCGGGATCGTGCACGACGGCCGCGTGATCATCGACGGTCCGCGGATCGCCGGCGCGGGTGCCTCCGAGACGCGACCTGGCGGAGTCCACGGGGCAGCGCCCGCGGACGCGGCCGTGACGGACCTGTCCGGCCACTGGGTGGTGCCCGGCTTCGTCGACCTCCACAACCACGGCGGTGGCGGCGCGTCCTTCACCTCGGGCACGGCCGAGGACGTCCTGCGGGGCATCCACACCCACCGGCTGCACGGCACCACGACCGTCGTCGCCTCGACCGTCACCGGCGACATGCACGGCCTCGCCGAACGCGCCGGGATGCTCTCCGAGCTGGCCGAGCAGGGCGACATCGCGGGCATCCACTTCGAGGGCCCGTTCATCTCGCCGTGCCGCAAGGGCGCGCACTCCGAGGAACTGCTGCGCGACCCGGACCCGGCGGAGGTCCGCAAGCTGATCGACGCGGCACGCGGCCGGGCCAGCATGGTCACGCTCGCCCCCGAACTGCCGGGCGGCCTCGACTCCGTACGCCTGCTCGCCGAGCACGGGGTGATCGCCGCGATCGGGCACACCGACGCGACGTACGAGCAGACGAAGGCGGCGATCGACGCGGGCGCGACCGTGGCGACGCACCTGTTCAACGCGATGCCCGCACTCGGGCACCGCACGCCGGGCCCGATCGCCGCCCTCCTGGAGGACGAGCGGATCACGGTGGAGCTGATCAACGACGGCACGCATCTGCACCCCGCCTCGCTGGAGCTGGCGTTCCATCACGCGGGTCCCGGCCGGGTCGCGTTCATCACCGACGCGATGGACGCGGCCGGTTTCGGCGACGGCCGCTACATGCTCGGCCCGCTGGAGGTCGAGGTCGCGGACGGCGTCGCCCGCCTGGTGGAGGGCGGTTCGATCGCGGGCTCCACGCTCACCCTCGACCGCGCGTTCCAGCGCGCCGTCACGGTCGACCGGCTGCCGGTCCAGGACGTCGTGACGGCCCTCTCCGTCAACCCCGCCCGCCTGCTGGGCCGGTACGACCGGGTGGGCTCCCTGGAGCCGGGCAAGGACGCGGACCTCGTGGTTCTCGACGCCGACTTCGTGCTCAAGGGGGTCATGCGCGGCGGCGAATGGGTGGTCGATCCCCGACTGGGGTGATTCATACCTTTGTTGCTTACGGCGGTTGGCCCGGGGGGACTGGGCCGACCGCCGTTGTGTTTGGCATGATCGAGCCTCCGGAAACACCGGCGGGCGTCCGACAGGCGCCCACGTCACAGAACTCTTCGGGGGAGGTCGGCCCAGGTGATCCTCACGGTCACACTGAACACCGCTCTCGACATCACCTATCGCGTGCGGTCCCTGCGCCCGCACGGCTCGCACCGGGTGAGCGAGGTGACCGAACGTCCGGGCGGCAAGGGCCTGAACGTGGGACGCGTGCTGGCCGCGCTCGGCCACGAGGTGACGGTCACCGGGTTCACGGGCGGCGCGACCGGCCGCATCGTGCGGGACCAACTGGCCGAGTCGGCCGGGGTGGTGGACGCGCTCGTCCCGGTGGAGGGGCCGACGCGCCGCACGATAGCCGTGGTCGACACGACGACCGGTGACACGACCCAGCTCAACGAACCGGGACCGGCGATAACCCCCGCCGAGTGGGCGGCCTTCCAGGAGACGTACGAGCGTCTGCTGCGCTCCGCCTCGGCGGTGGCCCTGTGCGGCAGCCTGCCCCCGGGCGTCCCGGTCGGCGCCTACGCCCAACTCGTCCGCACCGCCCGCGCGTCGGCCGTCCCGGTGCTGCTGGACACCAGCGGGGAACCGCTGCGCCGGGGAGTGGCCGCCCGCCCCGACATCGTCAAACCGAACGCCGAGGAACTCGCCGAACTCACCGGCTCCCACGACCCCCTCCAGGCCACCCGCTCGGCACGCCGACGCGGCGCCCACACCGTCGTGGCCTCCCTCGGCGCGGAGGGGCTTCTCGCGGAGAACGCGGCGGGCCGCTGGCGGGCCGCTCCCCCGCGCCGGGTCCACGGCAATCCGACGGGCGCGGGCGACTCGGCTGTCGCGGGCCTGCTGTCGGGTCTGGTCGAGAACCTGCCGTGGCCGGAGCGGCTGGCACGGGCCGTGGCCCTGTCAGCCGCGACCGTACTGGCCCCGGCCGCGGGCGAGTTCGACCGCTCGACGTACGAGGCCCTGGCGGATCAGGTGGCGGTGACGAGCGAGGCGTCCGCGGCGTAGACCGTGTGACGTGATCCGACCCGACAGACCCGACGGAAGAGGGGGGGGGGGGGGGGGGGGGGCGGGGGGGGGGGCGCGCGCCCCGCGCGGGCGCTCCCGCGCGCGCGCCGGGCCCCGCGCGCCCCACCCCACTCAGACCGCTGCGGGGTCG
>NZ_JBHYXD010000009.1:47740-73167 GCF_042751995.1 Streptomyces sp. NPDC059371
GGGTGGAGGGGTGGGGTGCTGTGGGTATTGAGTGCTCCATGGCGCCCCCACACCGCTCCCCCCGCCCGCGGGCCCCCCCCCCCCCGCGGGCCCCCCCCCCCCCCCCCTCGACGTTCGTCTACCGGCCCTGGGCTACTTCCACCCGGATTCCAACCAGAGCTGGTCGAAGTTCGCGTCGCACTGGTTGCCCTCCCCGCAGGAGATCTGAATCGTGTTGGTGCCCTTGTTGAGCGTGATGTTCGCCCAGGTGTTGGTCCAGCCCTTCTCATAGTCGCCCTCCGCCGCCTTGGCGAAGTTCGTCATGTTGAGGGGGCGGTCCTGGGCCGTGCCGTTGACCGTGAGGGTGGCGTTGGCGTCCTTGCCGGGCACGCCGTAGTTGATGTTCAGCGTGTACTTGCCGGCCTTCTCGATGCCGCTGACGTTCCAGACGACCGACGCGCCGACGTGGTTGAACCCCGTGACGTAGACACCGCCGTCCGCCTTGGCACCCTTGACGTCGGACGCCGTCGTGACGCCCGCGCCCAGGTTCAGCGCCTTCGCGTCGAGCTTGGGGAGATCCTTGGGCTTGTGGGCGCCCTTCGTCTCCTCCTGGGTCGGGGCCGCGCTCTGGGAGGCCGTCGGGGTCGTGCCCGCCTGGTCGCCGCCCTTGTCGTCGTCACCGCCGCCCGTCATGGCGATGGCGATGCCGATCACCACGGCGGCCACCACGGCGATCGCGCCGATGAGGAGACCCCTGGTGTTCGGGCCGCTCCCGCGCCCGCCGCCGTCACCGGGCATCGGCGTCCGCGCGGTCTGCGCGCCGCCGGGAACGGTCTCGGGGGCACCGTAGTGCGCGTTCGACTGGCCGTAGCCGCCCTGCTGCGGCACCTGGCCGTACGGGGCGGTGGGCGCCTGCTGACCGTAGGCGCCCTGAGCGGTCTGCTGGCCGTACTTGCGCTCGCCGACCGCCCGCACCCGGTTGACCGAGCCCGGGTAGCCGTAGCCACCGCCTCCAGAGGGCGGCGTGGCTCCGTTGGCCTGACCGTCGGCGTAGAGATAGCCGAACGGGTCGTCGTCCTCGGGCGTGCTCGCGCCGTTGTTGCCGGGCGTCATCCCTTGGTCTCCTCAGCGGGTGCGGTTCTGACTCAGTACACGAATGAATGGCGAGCCTACCCGGTTTCGCTGGGCCAAACGGGGGGCCTTCACCTCATCGATGCACTGACCTGCGTGTTATCCCGCACGCCTGTGCTGTTTGGGACGAGAACGTTTCTCGACGTACATCCGTTCGTCAGCGGATTTCAACACCTCGTCCGCCGTCATCCCGCAGTGGGCCCACCCGATGCCGAAACTGGCGCCCACGCGGACGGCACGTCCATCGACCCTGATGGGAGGAATGATCGCGTTCCTCAGGCGTACGGCGAGGTCCTGGGCGTCCGCCCGGCCGAGGCCGTCGGCGAGCACCACGAACTCGTCCCCGCCGAGCCGGGCGACCGTGTCGCCGTCCCGGACCCCGTGGGTGAGGCGGCGGGCGACCTCGATGAGAACCTCGTCACCCGCGTTGTGCCCGAACCGGTCGTTGATCGACTTGAAACCGTCGAGGTCGCAGAACAGCACCGCGAGCCCCTTGGTGCCGTCGTCGGTCTCGCCCTCGGGGGCGACGGTGTGCACATGGTGGTCGAAGGCCTCGAACGCCTCGGCGCCGGCCCGGAAGTCGAAGCCGTGACCGTTCCCGTCGTAGGCGGGGTGGCCGGTGTCGTCGTACTCGCCGGACATCGGGTCCGCGAAGTCCCCGTGGCCGTACGCGGCGTCCAGCGAGGCGACCACGCCGGGCGGCAGGGACGCCGGGCGCCGGCACAGCCGGGCGCCGAGCCGGGAGCGCAGCTCGGCGGAGTTCGGCAGCCCGGTGAGCGCGTCGTGCGAGGCGCGGTGCGCGAGCTGGAGCTCACGGCGCTTGCGGTCCTCTATGTCCTCGACGTGGGTGAGCAGGAAGCGCGGGCCGTCGGCGGCGTCCGCGACGACGGAGTTGCGCAGGTGGACCCAGACGTAGGTGCCGTCGCGGCGCCCGAGCCGCAGCTCGGCCCGGCCGCCCTCGGCGGAGGTCCGCAGCAGGGTGCCGATGTCCTCGGGGTGGACGAGGTCGGAGAAGGAGTAGCGGCGCATCGCGGAGGCGGGCCGGCCGAGGAGCCGGCACAGGGCGTCGTTGGTGCGCAGGATGCGGCCGTGCTGGTCGCCGCCCATCTCGGCGATCGCCATGCCGGAGGGGGCGTACTCGAAGGCCTGGCGGAAGGACTCCTCGCTGGCGCGCAGAGCCTGCTGCTCGCGTTCCAGGCGGACCAGGGCGCGCTGCATATTCGCGCGTAGACGAGCATTGCTGATGGCGATGGCGGCCTGGAAGGCGTACATCTGGAGGGCCTCGCGGCCCCAGGCGCCCGGCTTGCGGCCGTTGCGCGGCCGGTCCACCGACAGCACGCCGATCAGCTCGCCGTGGCCGGCGCCGGCATTGCCGCCGCCGGGGTTGCCGCCGCTGCCGGAGACGCTCGGGGTGTACAGCGGCGCGAAGAGACGGTCGGAGGGGTGCCACTCGTCCTCGAAGCGGGGCGCGGGACCGTCGGTGTACCACTGCGGTACGTCGTCCTCGTCCAGGACCCAGCCCTCGGTATGCGGTATGAACCGCAGGTCGCCCCAGGCCTCGCCCATGGTGAGGCGGCGGTCCCAGGAGGTGCGGGAGCCGACACGGCCGGTGATGAGGGCTTCGGCGGCCGGGTTCCCGGCGAGGGCGGCGACGACGAGGTCGCCGTCGGGGCGTACGAGATTGACGCACGCCAGCTCGTAGCCGAGCCCGGTGACGACGCCGTCGGCGACGGTCTGCAGCGTGTCCGCCAGGCTGCGCGCGGTGTTCATGTCCGCCATCACCTGATGAAGCTGCCTCAGGGTCGCAAGACGGACGTAGGGCTCCGACTCGGTCTCCATTCGCCCTCCCCTCGAGACCTCGCAGCAACTCCAGGGTTCCCTCGGCGTACTGGGTGCTCTTTCGGTTCCGTGCTGACTGCCCGGCGCTTCCCCGCGAACCCCTTCACGCCGTACTGCTTGGTAGCTTCCCCGCTCAACGCCTCCGCCACTGAATCACAGCGCGCTCCCCACTCGGTACACAGGGTCAACAAAATATGGCTCCTGTGACTCAAGTCACAGCGGAACCTGAGCAATTGAGTGGAGTTTCTGCATTTCAGTGTGCGTTTGCCGAATGCATTATTCGACGACTGTGCAGAACCTGTGCACTCCCCGTGCCCACCGAAGGAGTACGGACGAGGGTACGGCCTCTCTCTCCGTCCCAGGACCTAGGTCCCGGTTCGGGCCGAGGTCCGATGTGTCGCCCGCGGTGCGGAGACTAGCGTTTCGGCGTGCTCACGACTCCCCCAGCCCTTCCCGCCACCCCGTCCGTGCATGCTGAGGGGGTGAGCAACGACGAGTTCCGCGCCGCCATGACCCGGCTGGCCGCGGGTGTGGTCCTGGTGACCGCCCACGAGCCCGCGCTGGCCCCGGACGGGCCGAGCGGCGAGGACATCGGCATGACCGCGACCGCGTTCATGTCCGTCTCCCTGGACCCGCCGCTCGTCCTGGTCAGCCTGCGCGAGGGGTCCCGGATGGACGACCTGCTCGACGAACAGCCGCTGTGGGGCGTCTCCGTGCTCGCGGAGAGCCAGCGCCACATCGCCGGCCGGTTCTCCATGAAGGGCCGCATCAGCGACCGGCTCCTCTTCGAGGACATCCCGTACGTACGCGGCGAGGCGTCCGGCGCCCTCCTGGTGGGCGGCGCCCTGGCCACCCTGGAGTGCAGCACCGAGCAGCGGATCCCCGCGGGCGACCACACCCTCGTCATCGGCCGTGTCCTGACGGCCCGGGTGCCGAGTGCCGACGGCGGACCCCTGACGTACTTCAAGGGCCGCTACCGGCAGCTCGGCTGACGCGGCCGGAACGGCCTCGGCGGCCCACGCCGGTCGTCGGCCGGCCACAGCGGGCCGGCAAGGGGGCAGCGGGGTTCTAGCCCCAGTCGCGGCCCGTGCGTCCGCGCTTGGTGTCGGAGCGGGCCTTCTTCTCGCGCAGCCGGCGTTCGTTGATGCCCCGGGGGATACGGGTGGCGCGGCGCGGCTTGGGCGGCGGCGCGGTCGCCTCGGCGAGGAGGGAGGCGAGGCGCACGGCCGCCGTCTCGCGGTTGCGCCACTGGGAGCGGTGCTCGGACGAGCGGACGCTGATGACCCCGTCGACGAGACGTGCCTCCAGCTTCGCGAGGGCGCGGTCCTTCCACACGGGCGGCAGCGACTCGGTGTTCGCGAGGTCGAAGCGGAGCTCGACCTGTGTGTCGCTGGTGTTCACGTGCTGCCCGCCCGGCCCGCCGGAGCGCGAGAAACGCCACATGAGCTCGGCCTCGGGCAGGGAGACGGAGCCGCGGATGACATAAGGACCGGACATGTGTTCATGGTCGCCCGCGCGGCCGGTCCGCGTCACCCGGTTTTCGGCGCCTGTCGGGGTGAACTTCGGCCTGTGTCGGGGTGAAGAGGGGAGTCTCGGTAAAAAAGGTAAAGACAGACGGAACCTCGGGTACCCCCCTTGGCGTTCATAGGGGTGACGGTAGCTTCGTCCCCAGTACGAAGCCCGTACGTCACGAGGGAAGGGACTCCCAACAATGGCTGTAAGCCTGTCCAAGGGTGGCAACGTCTCGCTCACCAAGGAGGCTCCGGGCCTGACCGCCGTCACCGTGGGCCTCGGCTGGGATGTCCGCACCACCACGGGCACCGACTTCGACCTCGACGCCTCGGCCATCGCGGTCAACCCCCAGGGCAAGGTCTACTCGGACGCCCACTTCGTGTTCTTCAACAACAAGCAGACCCCGGACCAGACCATCGTCCACACCGGCGACAACCGCACGGGTGAGGGCGCCGGCGACGACGAGGCGATCAACGTCAACCTGGCGGGCCTGCCCGCCGACGTCGAGAAGATCGTCTTCCCGGTCTCGATCTACGACGCGGAGAACCGCTCGCAGAACTTCGGCCAGGTCCGCAACGCCTACATCCGCATCGTGAACCAGGCCGGCGGCGCCGAGATCGCCCGCTACGACCTCTCCGAGGACGCGGCCACCGAGACCGCCATGGTCTTCGGCGAGCTCTACCGCAACGGCGCGGAGTGGAAGTTCCGCGCGGTCGGCCAGGGCTACGCCTCGGGCCTCGTCGGTATCGCGCAGGACTTCGGCGTCAGCGTCTGACGGCCGAGCGCGCAGGCGCACTTCGAGAGGAGCCCCCGGACCACGGTTCGCCCGGGGGCTCCTCTCGTGCGCTCACGGGTGGGCGGGTTTCCCCTCCCCGTACAGCCAGTTCTTCCAGATCCCGCTGAAGTCCTTGTCCGGAACGGCCTTCTCGACGTACGCGGTGAACCCGGCCGTGTCCGCGTTCGCGTGCCGACGTGCGGCGGCCCAGCCCTGGACGATGTCGTAGAAGGTGTCGTCACCCACGAGTTGGCGGATCTTGTGCAGGACCATCGCGCCGCGGTAGTAGACGGGCGGGTCGGAGATCTGCGCGGCGCCGGGCGGGTCCGCGGGCGGGAAGGCCCAGACCTCGCCGCTGTCGACCGGTTCGTAGTAGTCGCCCCGGTAGAGGGAGTTGAAGATCTTCTCGGCCGAGTCGCCGCCGTGGTCCTCCTGCCACAGCCACTCCGCGTAGGTGGCGAAGCCCTCGTTGAGCCACATGTCCCGCCAGGACTTCGGGGTGACCGAGTCGCCGAACCACTGGTGGGCCAGTTCGTGGACCATGGTCCTGGTGTCGGGGACGAAAGGGAAGACGGGGCGTGTCTGGGTCTCCAGGGCGTAGCCCACGTCGTCGGAGCGGTCCACGATCGCGCCGGTGGAGGAGAAGGGGTACGGGCCGAAGTTGTACTCCTCCCAGTCCATGATCTCCGGGATCTGCCCCAGCACCTTCTCGCTCGCCCGCTTCTGGGCCGGGGCCACCGCCACGTAGACCGGCAGCCCGTTCTTCGCCGTCGAGCGGGTGATGTCGTACCGGCCGATCGCGAGTGTCGCCACATAGCTCGCCATCGGTTCGGCGGTGTGCCAGGCGTAGGTAGTCCTGCCGTCCTTGGTCGACTCGCTCGTCAGCTCGCCGTTGGAGACGGCCTGGACGCCCTTCGGGACGGTGATCCTGACGTCGTACGTCGCCTTGTCGGAGGGGTGGTGGTCGCCGGGGAACCAGGTCATCGAACCCGTGGGCTCGCCGAGGCCGAGGGCGCCGTCGGCCGTGCGCAGCCAGCCCTCCTTGGAGGCGTCGGCGTCGGTGATCGTCCGGGGGGTCCCCGAGTAGCGGACGGTCGTACGGAACGTCTCGCCCTTGTCGAGGTCGTCGTGCGGGCGCACGGTCAGTTCCTGGCCCGCCCGGCTCCAGCCCGCGCCGCGGCCCTCGACGGTGACGTCGGAGACGTGCAGCCCCAGCAGGTCGAGATGGAAGGCGCTGAGGTCTTCCTGGGCCCGCGCGGTGATCTCGGCGGTCCCCGTCAGCCGTTTGTCCCGGGGGTCGTACGACAGGGTGAGTCCGTAGTGCGTGACGTCGTACCCGCCGTTGCCCATCTTCGGGAAGTACGGGTCGCCGGCACCGGCCGCGCCGGGTTTCCCGTGCACGCCGTCCCCACCGCAGGCCGTGAGCCCGGCGACGAGCGCGAGAGCCAGGGCAAAGGGGACGGTGACGGAAGATCGGGGCACATCCGCGATCCTAGGCCGCCGGACGGCCCCCCGGACAGGCGGGAAGCGGACGACCCCGGCGTGACACCATCACCTCGTGCTCGACATCGGCTACGCCCTCTCCAACCGCTTCCCCGACCCCCCGCAGACCGACTACCGCCGCGCGGACGTCCACGCGCTGCGGCACGACCTGTTCTGCGGGGACGTGTACCTCGCCGACACCAAGACGGACCGCGAGGTGTCCACGGGCTGGGGCTGGGTGCCGGTGCTCGACTTCGCGTGGGCACTGTGCGACATCGTGGAGCAGCTCGACCGCGACCCGCTGGGCAGCCGGGCCTCCCGCCCCCAGCAGGCGGAGCTGGACTTCACGGAGTCCACCGACCGCATGCTCTTCGAGCGCCGCTTCGGCTGGGTGGACGTCGAGGCCGACTGGATGCCGGGAGACGAGGAGCCGCTGACCTTCTCCCACACCGAGCTCCGCCGCGAGGCCCGCGACTTCCTGCACGACCTGCTCGCGGACCTCACCGACCTGCACGAGGACCTCGCCGAGAACCCCGCGATCTGGACACTCCAGGCCCGCTTCCCCCGCGTCTCCTAGGCCGACCCGGCCCCGTCAGCCGGGCTGCGGCACCGGGCCCCGGGTCTGGTCCGGGTAGGCGGCCATCGGCGGAGCCTCCTTGTCCCGGTGGCCCGCCTTGCAGCCCGCGAAGGGTCCGGCGGGGGCGCGCAGGGTGGCCATGACGTGGGTGAGGTGGTCGCGATGCCACACCGAGGGACCGCTCAGCCCGGCCAGGATGAACGGCGAGGTCAGGGGCGACGGAGCCGGTTGCGGGGTGCTGTCGGTGGCCGGGGCAGCCGTGACGGGGACGGTCTCATGTGGGTGGTGGATGTCACGACCGCGCTCGTCGCCCTCGGGAAGGCCGGCCGGCATGGCGTTCCCTGACATGCGGAGGGATCTCCTCGGGGCCGGAGCGGATGGAAGTGGGCTACCCGGCCGCCGGCCGCCGCGTTCGGTCGTCCGGGCCTGCGGCCAGGTGTCCCCCGGTCACATGGCCCGACCGTCGCGGTTGGTGACGGCCTTCGGCGGTGGCACCGGAAGGGCCGAGGATGTCGCCACCGGGGACGTGCTGGAGGTCACCGCACCCGGTGACCGCAGGGAGGCCACGCTCGTCAGGGCCGGCGAGCCGGACGTCGGCAGCGGGTTCATGGCGTAGGTGTTGTCCGGCAGGCTCGTGTTGCTGTTGCCCTGCCGTGCGCTGACGTCGGAGCTCTCGGCCGGCGATTCGGTGTACGGCAGGAAGTTCTGCTGCGTGGGGCGGTTGGTGAAGCTGGTCAGGCCACCAGCGGCGGTGAACGCCGCTCCCAGGGTCGTGAGCTGCTGCAACTGCTCACGCGTCCGCTCGGGCTCGGCCGCCTTCGCGCTCATCACCGTTCCGGCGACGGAGGCCAGACTGCCCGCCACACTGGTCGCGGCCTGCAGCCGGTCGGTGCTGGGGTCGCTGTAGGCCTTGTAGGCGGCGTGGCCCAGGTTGCCCACTGCTTCGGCCGCCGCGAGATAGGTCGACGCCTTCTGCAGGTTGGCCGACGTGGCGCCCTCGGTGTAGGTCGAGGCGACCTGGGTGGCGAGGGGGAGGGCCTTCGCCGCGAACGAGAGGATCGGCTCCGCGTTCGTCTTGAGCCATGTCCCTGCGGCCTGGCTGTAGTTGTAGATCTGTCCGGACATCCCCTGCGCCACGAACTGCGGGGGTACGAGGTCGCCGTCCTGGAAGTAGATGCCGTGTTCCCGATCGGGGTGCATCGGCTCGGGGAGCTCGGTCATGTTCCGCGGAGCGGGGGCGGTGAAGGGGAGAACGCTGGGTTCGCCCTGGCCGTTGATGGTGGCGGCGACGAAGCGGGCATCGGTGACACTGGTGGTCGACGCGTTCGAACCCTCGTTGTCCGAACCCGAGGCGTTCTGCGCCTCCATGTCCCGGTCCCGCGTCTTCTTCTTGGGTGGCATCCGAGAATTCCTTCCGTGTGCCGGGGCCCTGTATGTGGAGCACAACGGACCCTCGGCCGCGCCGGTTCACCGTTCTCACGAGTCGGCGGACCGGTGGCCCCGACCGTGAAGCCGGCAGGGGCGCGGGACGTCATCCCTCGACCCTGACCCCCAGCGCCGCGGCCAGCACCGGTGCGAGGTCCAGGAGCTGGTGGGTGTTGATGACCGCTCCCGCGAGCCGGTCCACTCCGCGCGCGATGTCGAGCTCCGCCGCCGCGCGCAGGTCCACGTCCACGAGGGTGGCCTCGGTGAGGTCCGCTCCCTTCAGGACGCAGTCCACGAACTCCACCCGCTCCAGGCGGGCGCCGCCGAAGTCCGGCTCGACGAGGACACAGCCCTCGAAGACGACGTCCTTGAGTCTCGCCTTGCGCAGATTCAGATAGTCGATCTTCCCGCCGCGCACGACCACCCGCTCCAGGACGGAGCCGTGGAGCTGCACCCCGCCGAGGCGGGCGTCGATCAGCTCGACGTCGCGCAGCGTCGACTCCGCGAGATCGGTGCCGACCCCCCGGATGCCCGTGAGGACCGAGTCCAGCACGCGCGCGTGGTGCAGCCGCGTCTCGTCCAGCGCGCAGCGCGTCAGCGCGCAGTCCATGAAGCGGGCTCCCCCGCCGTCCTGCCCGGCGAAGTCCAGGTCCCGGAACTCCAGCCCGTCATAGTCGCCGTCCGGCTCCAGCTCCGCGCCGTCGTAGGGCTCCAGCGGGGGCAGCCGCAGCTCCGGCCGCCGTGCCGCCCTCGGCCCCGCCCCCGGCGCCTTCGCGCCCGTCCCGCCGCGCCCGCCCACCACTCTCCTCGCCATGCCCCCATCCTGCCCGCCCCCACCGACATCGGGCGCCGGACCGCGACAACGGGTGCCGTGGCCTGCGAGAACGCCCCGCATGTCACATCCCGGGCCGGCGTCCCGTCGTACTCACGGAAAGGCCTGCCGTCACAGCACCGCCGCACCCCCGGGCGCAGGACAGCCGACACCGAGCAGAGGAGACCACCAGCCATGCACCGCATCACCGTCATCGGCGGCGGCTTCGCCGGACTCACCGCCGCCATCACCGCCGCCGAGGCGGGCGCCGAGGTCACCGTGTACGAGGCTCACCACACCCTCGGCGGACGGGCCAGGACCGCCGAGGGGCCGTACCGGACGAACGAGGGACCGCACGCCCTCTACAGCGCGGGCCCGCACTGGACCTGGCTGGCACAGCGGGACCTGATCGGGGCGCTCGCCCCGATCCCGCCCCTGGAGGCCGCCCGGCTGCGGCTGCGGCACAAGGGCGTGCTGCGCCGCACCCCGCCCTTCGCGATGCTGAAGCTGCTGCGGCGCTCCTGCCAGCAGGCCCCGGCGGACGCCGACTTCCTGACCTGGGCGACCGGACAGGCCGGGGAGGAGGGCGCGCGGGCCGCGGCCCACTACTCGGCCGTCGCCCTCTTCCACCACGATCCCGGTTCGCTGTCGGCGGCGTTCGTGCAGCAGCGGCTGCGCCGGGCCATGAAGGTGCCGACGGAGGTGCACTGCCCCCGCGGCGGCTGGGCCAACGTCATCGACCGGATGGCGGGGCGGGCGTGGAACCTCGGCGTGCGGATGGAGACGCTGGCCCGGGTGGACACCGTCCCCGCCGGCCGGGGCCCGGTCGTCGTCGCCACCTCGCTCGACTCGGCCCGCCGGCTGCTGAAGGACGAGTCGCTGACCTGGCCGAGCGGCCGTACGGCCCTCGTCGACCTGGCGCTGCGCACCCGCCGCGGGGACGCGTTCGCCGTCTCCGACCTGGACGCTCCGGGCTGGATCGAGCGTTTCACCGCCCGGGACCGCACCCTCGCCCCGGCCGGTGAGCAGCTCCTCCAGGGGCAGATCCCGATCGCCCCGGGAGAGACCGGGGCGCACGGCGCCGCCCGTGCCGAGCGGTTGCTCGACCTCGCCTTCGAGGGCTGGCGCGAGCGGGTCACCTGGCGGCGTACGAGCGTGGCGAACGGCCGTACGGGCGCGGTCGACCTGCCCGGTACGACGTGGCGGGACCGCCCGCGCATCGACCGGGGGGACGGCGTCTACCTCGTGGGCGACCAGGTCGCGGCTCCCGGGGTTCTCTCGGAGGTGTCCTTCAACAGCGCGATGGAGGCCGTGTCGCTGGCCCTGGGCATCCGGGAGCGTCTTGACCTCAAGCGGGCTTGAGGTTGAACCCTGGTAACTCGATCCGCGGATCCCGCAGATCCCGTAGATCCGCGGATCCCGTAGATCCCGTAGATCCCGTAGATCCCGCAGCCCGAGGAGCCTTCGATGCACGCGATCCGACTGCACGCCTTCGGTCCCGCCGAGAACCTCGTCCTCGAACGGACCGAGGACCCCGATCCGGGGCCCGGCCAGGTCCGGATCGCCGTGGCCGCCGCGGGCGTCCATCTCCTGGACACCGCCCTGCGCGCGGGCATGCGGGGCGGCCCGGCCCCCCAGCCCGTCCTGCCGACCGTCCCGGGCCGTGAGGTCGCCGGGACCGTCGAGTCCCTCGGTGAGGGCGTCGCCGGGCTCTGGCTCGGCAGGCGCGTCGTCGCCCATCTCGGTTTCGCCCCGGGAGGCTACGCCGAGCTGGCGGTCACGGACGTCGAGCGCCTCCACGACATTCCCGGGAATCTCGGCTTCGCCGAGGCCGTCGCCATGATCGGGACGGGCCGTACGGCCATGGGGATCGTGCAGTTCGCCGAGTTCGGCCCCTCCTCCGTGGTCGTCGTGCCCGCGGCGGCGGGCGGCGTCGGCACGCTCCTCGTGCAGTACGCGCACCACGCGGGCGCGACCGTGGTGGGTCTCGCGGGCGGCCCCGAGAAGGTGGCGCTGGCCCGCGCGAACGGCGCCGATCCGGCCGTCGACTACACCGATCCCGGCTGGCCGGAGAAGGTCCGCGCACACCTCGGCGGCCGGACGGCGACGGTCGTGCTCGACGGGGTCGGCGGCGACGTGGCCCGGGAGGCCGTCGGGCTGCTCGGCCCCGGCGGCCGGCATCTCGTCTTCGGCTGGTCCGGCGCGGGCCTCGGTGGCGGTTCCCCGTACCTCGTGGAAGGGGTGTCCGAGCAGGTGCTCGGCCCCGTGATGATGCGCAGGGCGGGCGGACCCGACCCCGTGCGGACCCTGGAACTGCGGGCCCTGGCCGAGGCCGCCGCCGGACGGCTCGTCCCGGCCGTCACCCGGTTCCCCCTCGCCGAAGCCGCCTCGGCGCACGTGGCCCTGGAGAACCGGGCCACGACCGGAAAGGTGGTGCTGGAACCCTGACCACGAGCAGGCACGACGCGTCCCACGACGCGAAATCGCCCAAAGATGCGACTCATTCCGTTTCATGGTCTTCTGAGCGAATGAGTGTCACCCGGACAGGTGAACCAGAAGCGCCCGTGGGTCCCGACGCCCATCGCTGGTGGGCACTGGTGGTCATCGCGCTCGCCCAGCTCATGGTCGTGCTGGACGCGACGATCGTGAACATCGCGCTTCCCTCCGCCCAACGCGATCTCGGCATATCCGACGGCAACCGGCAGTGGGTCATCACGGCCTACACGCTGGCCTTCGGCGGACTGCTGCTGCTCGGCGGGCGCGTCGCCGACCTCGTCGGGCGCAAACGCACGTTCATCATCGGGCTGATCGGATTCGCGCTCGCGTCGGGTCTCGGCGGCGCGGCCACCACGTCCGGCATGCTGTTCGGCGCCCGCGCCCTCCAGGGCGCCTTCGCCGCCCTGCTCGCCCCCTCCGCGTTGTCCCTGCTGACCACGACCTTCACCGATCCGAAGGAGCGCGGCAAGGCGTTCGGCATCTACGGGGCGCTGGCGGGCTCGGGCGCGGCGATCGGGTTCATCGTCGGCGGCGTGCTCACGGAGTACCTGAACTGGCGCTGGTGTCTGTACGTCAACATCCCCATCGCCGTCATCGCGGTCTTCGGCGCGTTCGGACTGCTGCGCGACCGGCCCGGTCACAAGAACGTCCGGCTCGACGTGCCGGGCGCCGTGCTGGGCTGCGGCGGGCTGGTGGCGATCGTCTACGGGTTCAGCGAGGCGGAGTCGCGCGGCTGGACGGACCCTCTGGTGCTGGCGCTCCTCACGGGCGGGGTGGCACTGCTGGTGGTGTTCGTGTGGTGGCAGAGCAGGGCGCCGAGCCCGCTCCTGCCGCTGCACATCGTCAGGGACCGCAACCGTGCCGGCTGCTTCCTGACGATGGGGTTCGCCGTCATCGGCATGTTCGGCGTGTTCCTGTTCATGACCTACTACCTCCAGGTCGTCCTCAGGTACTCGCCGCTGAAGACGGGGCTCGCCTTCCTGCCGCTGACCGTCGCCATCATCATCGGTTCGACGCAGATCTCGGCGCGGCTGCTGCCCCGCGTGGCCCCGCGCATGCTGATGGTGCCGGGCATGATCCTGGCCGCCGGCGGCATGCTGTTCTTCACCCAGCTCACCGTCGACTCCGCGTACGCGAGCGAGCTGCTACCCGGTCTGCTCCTGCTGGGCCTGGGCATGGGCCTGACCTTCATGCCGGTCTTCGCGACCGCCACGGCGGGGGTCGCCCCGCAGGACGCGGGCGTGACCTCCGCGACGGTCAACACCTCGCAGCAGGTCGGCGGTTCGATCGGCACGGCGCTGCTGAACACCATCGCCACCACGAGCAGCACCGCCTACATCGCCGCCCATCTCCGCGATCCCGCGCAGAAGGCGCTGATCGTCCGCGAGGGCACGGTCAACGGCTACACCGTGGCCATCTGGTGGGCCGCCGGCATCATGCTCCTGGCCGGTCTGGTCGCGGGCCTCATGGTCACGGCCAAGGCGCCCAGTCACGCGTCGACGGGCGCGGCGGTCCCGGAGTCGGTGGGCTGACGCCGGGCAGTGGCGCCCGGGGTCAGTGACACCCGGGGTCAGTGGCGCCCGGGGTCAGTGGCGCCCCGCCACCCGGTCGGCGATCCGGGCCAGCCGGGACGACTCCGGGCTGTGGGTGGTCCGTTCGCGGCGGTCGGCCGTGCGGTAGGTCGCGTACATGCCGTGGACGCCGATCCAGCGGAAGGGCTCCGGTTCCCACTTGCGGACCTCGTGGCCGACCCAGGGCAGGGCGGTCAGCTCGGTCGCGCCCGCGTGGCCCGAGTCCTGCCGCACGAGGTCGCGCAGGGTGCGGGCGGCGAGGTTGGTGGTGGCGACACCGGAGCCGACGTAGCCGCCGGCCCAGCCGAGACCCGTCGAGCGGTCCAGGGTGACGGTGGCGCACCAGTCGCGCGGGACGCCCAGAACGCCCGACCAGGCGTGGGAGACCTGGACGCCGGTCAGCGACGGGAAGAGGCGGACGAGGATCTCGTACAGGGCGTCGATGGTGGACTGCTGGGTGCGGCCGTCGTTGTCGGTGCGCGAGCCGAAGCGGTACGGGACACCGCGGCCGCCGAGCGCGATACGGCCGTCCGCGGTGCGCTGGGCGTACATGTACGCGTGGGCCATGTCGCCGAGCGTCTCGCGGCCCTCCCAGCCGATCTCCGCCCACTGGCCGTCCGTCAGCGGCTCCGTCGCGATCATGGACGAGTTCATCGGCAGCCAGGTCCGCTTCTGGCCCTTGAGGTTCGCGGTGAAGCCCTCGGTGCAGCGCAGGACATAGGGGGCGCGGACGGTGCCGTACGGGGTCACCGCGTGCTGCGGGCGGATCTCGGTCACCGGGGTCTGCTCGTGGATGGTGACGCCGAGCGCCTCGACGGCCGCGGCGAGGCCCTTGAGCAGCTTCACCGGGTGCAGCCGGGCCCCGTGCGGGGTCCAGGTCGAGCCCACCGCGTCCGCGACGCGGATCCGTTCGGCGGTCTCCTTCGCGCCGTACAGCTCGCGGTCCTTCTCGCCGAACGACAGCTCGTGCGCGTGGAAGGCCTTGAGCCGCGCGAGCTGGGCGGGCGTGTACGCCACCTCCAGGACTCCGCCCTGGTGGACGTCGGCCTCGATGCCCTCGTCGGCGGCCACCCGGACGACCTCGTCCACGGTGGCGTTCATGGCCCGCTGGAGTCGTACGGCCGCCTCCTGGCCGTGCAGCTTCGCGTACCGGTCGCGGCCCGCGATGCCGTTGTAGAGCCAGCCGCCGTTGCGCCCCGAGGCGCCGTAACCGCAGAACTTCTGCTCCAGGACGGTGACGCGCAGGGAGGGTGCCGCCTTCTTCAGGTAGTACGCGGTCCACAGTCCCGTGTAGCCGCCGCCGACCACGACGACGTCGGCGGTCGCGTCGCCGGGCAGCGGCTCCCGCGGCGCGGGCAGACCGTCGTCCGCGTACCAGAAGGAGATGCCACCGTTCACGACCTTGCCCGCCGAGCTGCTCATGACGGGACGCTAACTCCGTCGGGTGTCGGCTGTCTCCTTCGGATTCCGTGCTTTTCCGCGCCCTCTGGTCAGCGGAAAACAGGCGAGCCCGATGAGGACGGAGGTGAAATGCCCGAGATCGGTGAAGGTCCGCTCCATCAGGAAGGGAATCCCGTACGCCGCCAGGACGGCCAGGAGATACGCGTACCGCCAGGGTGCCGCGATCCGGTAGGTGAGCACGCCGACCACCCCCGCCAGGGCGTAGCTCACCCCGACATCGAGGGTGTCGACCGCCGAGTGCGGTGCCACGCCGTGTTCGATCGCCCAGAGCAGGGCACCCTCGCTGACCAGCGTCGACAGGACATGCGCGGCCGCGTTGACCCCGAGCCAGCGGGCGGTTCCCAGCCAGTGTTCGGCGGGCGCCTGGAAGAGGGTGTAGAGGACGGCGTACGGCAGCCAGTGGCCGCCGTCGATCCACATCGCGCTCGCGAACAGCACCCGCACCGGATTGCTCGACAGCTCGTGGATGTTCGTCGAGCGCTGCCGCAGGAAGTCCTCTTCGAAATCCGGAGACATGTGGTGCAGGGCCACGGTGGTGATGAAGAGAATCGTCAGCCAGATGTACGTGCCCGGCGCACCGCGCACATACATCCACACCCTGTGGAAGAACCGTTCACCCCGCATGGCCTGATTCACCCATGCCACGAGTGTCCCTTGTGTGATCGACATTCCGGACGAGCCGCCCGGACGTCGTGGTCTCGGCCCGTGATCCGCATCGCGACTCCCGACGACACCCCGCCCGTGACGGAGCCGTTCGGCCTGGCCGGCCGGCACGGTGGTCGATAACGCTGGGTCACTTCCTGCTCGCACGATCGAGTTCGCGGGTGACGGCTTGTTCGCCTTGACCGAGAAGCGCCTTTTCGAGGCTGTGATCATCCAAGCGGGAGAAGCCCTCACCGCGTGCGACGTCATCCTTGCTCAGGACGCGTCCGCACCACTCCCCCCGGTCTCCGGAATGATCGTCGAACGGGACGGCGGCGCCCTCCCCCAGAACGACCCACCCGTCGGCGTCCCAGCGGAGGGCCAAAAGGTAGGTGTGGCCGGTCTCCAACCGTGGGGCGTAAGCGGCCGTCTTCTTTTCGCGATTGCCGTTCGCCCGGTACACCCGCCAGCCCGGGGCCGTCATGTCGAAGTCCTTGCCCATCGGTTTTGCGGGACTGCGGGCGGACCAGAGGATGTTGTCCGTCCGGAAGGCAACCTCGCGATCGGTCTCGTACTGGATCGGCCCCTTCGTGAAATCACGCCGGTTGGTTTCCCGCTCCCGTATCGGAGTAGCCACAACGACCTGATCGGCATAGGTGACCCATTGCTTCGCGGTCTGGGACGGGTAGCTGTCTTCGGCGCCTCCGCAGCCGACCACCGTATCCAGACCGTTCATACCGACCATGGCACCTGCGACGATCCCCACGACGGCCAGGCAGGCGGCGGCGGGTCGACTCACGGCAAGGGCACCGGAACGAATCCGTCGCATGACTAAAAGGACTCCTTCACGGTGGCGAGCTCAGAGACAGTGGCGTAGGCGGCTTCCGCACGACACGCCTCGGGAGTTTCGCGAGGAGCGTGAGCCAGGAAATCGAGGATCAGTTCGCGGAACACGCGCCGCTGTGTGGGGTCCATGCCGGCGGTCGGCTCGTCAAGGAGGAGCACCTTGGCTCCATCGGCAAGGGCGGAGGCCACACCCACACGCCGAAGCCGGCCTCCTGAGAGCTGCTCGGTCTCGACATCAGCTCGGTATGTCAAAAGGTGTCGGCTTCCTGCTCTACGGTCGAAACCGGAGCTTCCAGTCCGCACGGGGGGGCGCATGACGCCAGATCAGGAATGCGGGTAAAGCCGGTACCACGGCATGACAATGCATCCCTCCCCGCAGCAACACCGTTCCCCCGGTTGCTGGTTGACATGCGCAACGGCGAAGTGGTCAAGATCCGCCAGGCACGATGATCACCATAGACGCAACCCGGCAGATGGGAGCAGCAGTTGACTTTGCATCCGACGTGAAATCGATCACGAGGCCCTCGGCCCGACGTGTATAAGCTCCGCGCACGTGCCAGGGATTGCCCGCATGTCACCTGCGCCGAAGGGAAAGGCCGGACACCACGTCCAGGCCTCGACTTGACCAGAATTCACTCCGGGCTCGGCCCTCTCGGGGATCCTGGAGTTTCGCGGTGCGGCATCATGATCAACGGGCATGCCCGGGCCGTTCCGATGACCGATGCAGCCGTCGAGGGCCCAGACGCATGCCGAGGGCAGCGGCAACCAACGCCCGCAGCCCAACGAACAGCGCGAGACAGATGGAGAACACGGCTCACCGGGATCCGGCACCGAGGCCCGCCTACGCGTCGCGTACACGACACGAACCTGCGAAGTGGCCGAATCGACCGGGTGTTCGTAACCGCCCTCGCTACTCTCTGGTGGTGTGAGAGTTACCGATGGTGCGGAAGTGCTGCGCTTTTCCTTACTGGGCCCGCTGCGCGCCTGGCGGGGCGGAACGGAACTGGCACTGGGACCGCCGCAACAGAAGGCCGTCCTCGTGGCGCTGCTCCTGCGCCGCGGGCGCGCGGTCGGCGTCGGCGAACTCGTCGACGGCATCTGGGGGCACGACCCGCCCGCCGGCGCCGTCCCCGTGCTGCGCACCTACGCGTCCCGGCTGCGCAAGCTGCTGGAGCCAGGACGGACCCCGGGCGCCCCGCCCCGGCTCCTGGTGTCCATCGGCGACGGCTACGCGCTGCGCACCGAGGAGATCACCAGCGATCTCGGCGACTTCGAGGACAACCTCGTACTGGCCGAACGCCACCGCGCCCGGGGCGACAGCCGCGGGGCCGCCCGGCTGCTGGACACCGCGCTCACCGTCTGGCACGGCACCCCCCTGACCGGCATTCCCGGGCCGTTCGCGGAGACCGAGCGGGCCCGCCTGGCCGAACGGCGGCTGGCCGCCCTGGAGTACCGGCTCCGCGTGGAGCTCGAACTCGGGCGCCACGAAGCGGTGCTGCCCGAACTCGTGGCACTGCACGGGGCGCAGCCGCTGCGCGAGGCCGTGTGCGAACTGCTGCTCGTGGCCCTGTACCGCTGCGGCCGGCAGGCCGAGGCACTGGAGGTCTACGCGAGCACCCGACGCACGCTCGTGGACGAACTCGGCATCGAACCCGGCCCGTCCCTGCGGGCCACCCACGCACGGCTGCTGGCCGGGGACCCGGACCTGTCGCCCCCGCCGGTGCCGGTGCCGGCCGTGGACACCGGCGCCGCGGACACCGACGACGGCCCGGACACCGGCTCGGCCGGCACCGGCTCGGCGGACGCCGCCGGCCGGGCCGATCCGCCCCGGGCCACAGGGGACGTACACCCCTCCCAACTCCCGGCGGACCTGCCGCTATTCACCGGCCGCGACAGCGAACTCGGCAGAGTGGACGCGCTGTTGCCCGCCGACGGCCATCCGGACACGGCCGTCATCGGCCTCATCAACGGCATGGCCGGAGCCGGCAAGACCACCCTGGCCGTGCACTGGGCACACCGGGTCGCCCACCGCTTCCCCGACGGCAGCCTCTACGTGAACCTGCGCGGATACGACCAGGGCGGCTCCGTCATGGACCCCTCCGAGGCGCTGGAAACCTTCCTCGTCGCCCTCGGCGTGGCCCCGCAGGCCGTCCCCGAAGGACTCGACGCCCAGGCCGCCCTCTACCGCAGCGTCCTCGCCCGCCGACGCGTCCTGATCGTGCTGGACAACGCCCGCGACAGCGGACAGGTACGACCGCTGCTGCCCGGCACCCCGGGCTGCCTCGTCATCGTCACCAGCCGCAGCCGGCTCACCGGACTGGTCGCCGGACACGGCGCCCACCCGCTCACCCTGGGCCCGCTGACCGGCGGCGAGGCCCGTGCCATGCTCACCCGGCGCCTCGGCACCGCGCGCGTGGACGCCGAACCGGAAGCCGCCGAGGCCATCGTCGGACTGTGCGCCCGGCTGCCGCTTGCCCTCGCCATCGTCGCGGCCCGCGCCGCCCACCACCCCGGCTTCCGGCTCGCCGACATCGCGGGCGAACTCCGCGAGACCCACGGAAGCCTGGACGCGTTCACCGGCGGCGACGCCCACACCGACGCACGCGCCGTCTTCTCCTGGTCGTACCGCGCGCTGCCGCCCGCCGCGGCGGAACTGTTCCGCCGGCTGTCCCTCCACCCGGGACCCGACATCAGCACGGCCTCCGCCGCCGCCCTGGCCGCGGCACCCGCGCGCCCCGTGCGCGCGCTGCTCGCCGAACTCACCGGGGCCAGCCTGCTCGGCGAACACGCGCCCGGCCGGTACGCCTTCCACGACCTGCTGCGCGCCTACGCCCGCGAACTGGCCGACACCGAGGACACCGAGGAGCGGCGCGGCGCCGCGCTGCTCCGCATGCACGACCACTATCTCCACACCACCCACCACGCCTCCGCGATCATCAACCCGCGCCGCGAAACCCTGCCCCTGCCGCCGAGCACAACGGACAGCGGCCCGCTCCGGTTCACCGGACGCAGACAGGCCACACAGTGGTTTCGCACCGAGCGGCACGTCCTGCGGGCGGTCGTCCAGCACGCCGCCGCCCACGGTTACGAGGACCGCGCGTGGCGCACCGCCGTCGGCCTCGACCTGTACTTCGACCGGCTCGGCTTCTGGCACGACCTGATGGAGATCAACAGCGCCGCGCTGCGGGCCGCCCGAGCCGTCGGCGACCGGGTCGGCGAGGCGCACGCCCTGCGCGGTCTGGGCTTCTTCCACACCCGGTTCGCGCACTCCGCCGAGGCGCGACGGGACCTCGGGCGCGCGCTGGAGCTGTTCCGGGCCGCGGGCGACGGGCCCGGCCAGGCGCGGACCCGGCGCTGTCTGGCCTACCAGGCCAACGGGGAGGGCCGGTTCACGGTCTCGCTGGACCACTACACGCACGCCCGCGAGCTGTACCGGGCCGAGGGCAACGTCGGCAACGAGGCCCTCGTCCTGAACGAGGTCGGCTGGACGTACATCCTGCTCGGTGAGCACGACAAGGCGATGGAGTACTGCGAGAAGGCCGTCGCGCTGCACCAGGAGACCGGCGACCCGATCGGCGAGGCCGCGGCGCAGGACAGCGTCGGCTACGCCCTCCACCACCTCGGCCAGTACGGCGACGCCGTCGAACGCTTCGAGCGCGCGCTGGCGTTGTACCGGGAGGTCGGCGACCACTATCTGGAGGCGGACACCCTGCGGCACATCGCCGAATCCAGGCTCGCCGCCGGCGACCGGGAGGCGGCGGTCGGTGCCTTCCGCGCGGCGCTGGCCCTCCTGGAGGAGAACTCCCACCCGGAGGCCGCGGACCTCCGCGACACCCTGCGCGACCTGGAGACCTCCGGTCCCGGAGCGAACGAGGGGGAGAACGAGCCGACCCGGGGGGCGGGAACGGGACCCGGCGGAACGTGAACGGACCCGACCGGACGTGCCGAGGGTCCGGTCGGGGGGCCGGGCGCGGCGGGCATGGCGGAGGGTCAGGGCTGATCGGGCGGGGTGGACGGGCCGGACGTGACCCGGGCGGGGTGGGCGGGGCCGGGCTTCAGGCCGCGGTTCGGGCCGGGTTCGACGTCGATGTCGGCGTCAGTTTCGGCTTCGGCTTCGACTTCGACAGCGGGTCCGGTGTCGGTACCGGGTCCGGATTCAGCTTCGGTACCGGGTCCGGCTTCGGTGTCGGTACCGGGTCCGGCTTCAGGTTCGGTACCGGGTCGGGGTCCGGGTGGCGCAGGCGGCCGTCCTCGTCCGTCACGACACCGTGCTCGCGCAGCGCCAGCCGTAAACCGCGCAGCGCGTAGTACACCCGGGACTTGACCGTGCCCTGCGGGATGCCCAGGGCCTCCGCCGCCTCCTGCGTGGTGCGGTCCTCCAGGAACGTCGCCCGGATCACGTCACGGTGGGCGGGGGTGAGCGCCCGCAGCGCCTCCTGCACCACGATGGACGACAGCATCCGCTC
This sequence comes from Streptomyces sp. NPDC059371, assembly GCF_042751995.1. Taxonomy (NCBI): domain Bacteria; kingdom Bacillati; phylum Actinomycetota; class Actinomycetes; order Kitasatosporales; family Streptomycetaceae; genus Streptomyces; species Streptomyces sp. NPDC059371. The sequence goes on from NZ_JBHYXD010000009.1 coordinate 68,754, forward strand.
GATGTCGTCCACCTCGGCGCCCAGTTCGCTCAGCCAGGTGGCACCGCCTATCTCCAGCGGCCGCGCCATCCGCGTCCGGTGGGCGTCGATGACGAGGTTGCGGGCGACCCGGAACATCCAGGGCCGTACGGCCATCCCCTCGGCGTCGACCAGGTTCCGCTTGTTCCAGCAGCGCAGCAGCGTCTCCTGGATGACGTCCTCGGTACGGTGCGTGTCCCCGCCCAGCATGCGCAGCACGTACGTGTAGAGCGCCGGGCCGTGTTCCACGTAGAGGTCGCGCAGCGCCCGCTCCTCGGACGAGACCGCGCTCGCCGATCCGATGACGGTGACGTTCATGGAGTGCTCCTGTTCCTTGGGAGGACCGGCCCCGGTCAGGGGACCGGAGCCGGGGCCTCCGGGGAACGGAGTGTCGCGAGGGGCGTTCCACGTTCGTTTGACGTCGGGTGTACGAAGCGATGGACGAGCCGGTCACGGCCGCTGTGACCGCGGGTAGCCGGCGGGGTGCGCGTGGCGACCGGGCTCAGACGTACGCCTCCAGGGCGTCGACCTGTCCGCGGACCTGTCCGACGAGTGCCGCGTAGCCGGGGGGCAGCAGGCCGTGCCGGTCCAACGTGGCCCACATGTGCAGGAGTTCACGCCCGTGGGCGACGACGGCCCGGTCGTCGTCGAGCTGCTGCCAGGCCGCCGCCGCCCGCGCCACCTCCGCGGGGGCCCGGTCGTCCCGGGCCGCGCAGCGGATCCGCGCCACGGCCAGCGCCAGCACGATGGCCTCCCGGTGGTCGCCGCGCAGGTGCGCGAGGTACGCCTCGACGGCCCGCGCCTCCACGGCGTACGGGTGCTCGGCGCCCATCGAGCCCGTCAGGCTCTCGCGCAGCGCGGTCGCGTCGCCGAACGCCTCGTCGAGCCGCCCGCCGAAGGCCAACGCGTTGATGCGGCCGATGTGTTCGGTGAGGTCGGCGGGGAGCTCGGGGGTTATGGCGGGGGCCACGGCGGCGGCCGGGTCCGGCACCTCGGCGCGGGCGGCGGCCGTGGCGCGGGCCCGCGCGACCGCGGTGGCGACGGCGGAGGCGGTGGCCGCGGCGGGGGCCGGAACGACGACGGTGGCGGGAGCGTCGGCACCGGCGGGGGCATCAGCGGGGGCGGTGGTGTCAGCGAGGGCTGAGGCGGGGGCGGGGGGAGCCTCGGCTTCGGCGGGCTCGTCGGGTGTCTCCTCCTCCGGTTCCAGGACGCCGCTCGACCCGTCCGGAAGCACCTCCAGCAGGAACCGGGCGGCGCCGGGACCGTCGTACACCGTCGCCACGACGGCGCCGTCCCGCTCCTCCGCGTACCCCTGAAGGCGGTCGAGGACGGCCTCGTGCACGGACTGGCCGGGCTCGGGGACCAGGGTGTGTCCGTCGATCTCGGCGAGCCCGTCGCCGGAGATGTACACATCGAAGCGGGTCATGGCTGTCCTCCTCTTGCTCATGTGGTGGTCGGCGCGGGGCCGGTCGTGGTCGCGTCCGGGTCGGGTGTGACCCCCGGAGTGGCACCCGAGGGAGGGGCGCCGATGCCCTGGTACTTGGCGAACTGGGCGCGGACGGCGAGGACATAGCCCTGGGCCTCGTTCGTCTGCGGCACCCCCTTGGCCGCGCGGACGGCGTCCATCCCGACGTCGTAGCCGGCCAGCGCGAGGTCCAGGACGGTGTTGGTGGTCCCGTTCCCGTCGCTCGTGTTCACCTGACCGGCGTCGATCATCTGCTGGCCCTGCTTGGCGAGTTCGCACATGTACCGGCCCTGCGCCATGATCGAGTCCTTCGCGTCCAGGGCGGAGGTCTTGCCGTTGTCGTCGTCGTCCTTGCCGTACTGGCTGAAGATGTCGGGCGGCAATTGCGAGAGGCCCAGTTCGCCGTTCGGGCCGACCAGGGCGCTGTTGAAGCCGGACTCTTTCTCGATCTGGGACGCGATGACGATCGGGCCGATGGCCCCGCACAGTTCTCCGGCCTTCTGAATGGGGTCCACCAGGTCGGCGGGGACGGTGGAGGTGTCCAGCTCGCCCTTGCCGTCGCCCTGGAAGATGCCGAGGGTCTGGTCCGCGGTGTCCTGACTGGGGGGATCGCCCCCGCCTCCGTGGAACAGCAGGTACAGCGCGATGAGCGGAGCCAGCAGGACGCCGAACCCGCCCATGATCACCACGACGACCAGCGTTCCGGCCAGGGCGAGCGGTGACAGCAGGCAGCCGCAGCCGGTGCCCGCGATGATCCCGTTCCGCACGGCGGTCGACGAACCGCCTTCCCCGCTCTCTTGGTTCATGAGCGCCCGCCTTCTTCCCCTCGCCTTGAACCGCTGTGGCCACACGGCCCGTTGTGCTGTCCGACGGGCTCGACAGATCCAAACGGGCCCCGGGGCAAATAAGTTCAAACCAGTGGAAACCAGATGAGCCAGAGCAGCCGATCTACGAGCGAAGAGGGGGGCGGGGCACACATGGGCACTCCTTCGGCGATGCCGTCGGGCCCGGGGTCATGGGTACGGGGACCGAAGAACCCGCAACCGGCACCACCGCAGCCACAACCCGCCCCCGCCGACCCACCGACGGCACCCGCACAGCAGCCCGTCGCGCACGCCGCACCGCAGCCCGTCGCCCCCGCCGGGGCCCAGGCCGCACCACTGGCCGTGGCACAGGCCGTGGCGCACGCCAGAACGCAGCCCGCCCCGCAAGCCACGTCGCAGGCCGTGGATCGGCCCGGACCTCAAGCGGCGGCTCAATCCGCACCGCAGGCCGTGACTCAGCCCGTACCGCAGGCCGTCGCTCAGCCCGCACCGCGGGCCGAGGCTCAGCCCGTACCGCGGGCCGAGGCCCAGCCCGGGACGCGGACCTCGCCCCAGGCCGTGGCTCAAGCGGTGGCTCAGCCCGTCGTGCACCCCGCTCCGCGGCCCAAGGCCGTTCCGGTGCGGGCCGGGGCCGGGCGGCGGGCGGCTTCGGCTTCCGGTGCGGAGCCGGCCTGGGGCCGGCCGAAGGCGCCCAGGGCGGCCCGCGGCACGTCACGTGACGAGGTCGGATGGGTCAAGGCGCACGGCGGCTCCGGCGCGACCTCGCTCGCCGAGTTGTTCGGCGGAGTGGAGGTGGGGGCCCGCTGGCCGGACCCCGCCCGCGGCGAGCCACGCCGGGTCGTCCTGGTCGGCCGGACCAGCGCGCGCGGGCTGCGGTCCGTCTCCCAGGCGCTCGGCGCGCTCAACGACGGCGACGCCCCCCAGGGGCTCGAACTGCTGGGCGTGGTCCTCGTGGCCGACGCCCCCGGACGGCTCCCGCTCGGTCTGCTGCGCCGCATCCGCGTACTCCGCTCCGTCGCCCGGGTGCACCGCGTGCCGTGGATACCGGCGTGGCGTACGGGCGGCCGCCCCAAGTCCGTCCCCAGGCAACTCGCCACGCTCGCCGAGCTGGTGGGCGCCGGGCACCACGGCGAGGGAGCCGCGTCGTGACCCAGTCCCTCCTCGACGCGCGGTTCCTGACCGACGCGCGGTACCTGGCCGCCTACACCCCGCCCGTGGAGGCCGACACGATCCTCGGCCTGCTCGCCTGGTGCGCCTCTGCCTGCGGAGTCGGCGGACTGATCATCGTCGGCATCCAGATGGCGCTCCAGCTCCGCCGCGGCGATCCCGGCGAGGGCGGCGAGCACTTCCGCGGCGTCTTCTTCGTGACCCTGAGCTGCCTGGTCGCCACGTCGGCCGGTCCGCTCGTCGCGGCCCTCGGCAGCCTCCAGCTCCTCGGCCCCTGACCCCGACACACCTTCGCGCACAGCAAGTCACCCTCCCGCCCACCGCTCGTGCCGGGCGCCGAACCCTTCGGAGATCCTCATGTCCTCTCTGCTGTACGAAGCCGGCAACTTCCTCGCCTCCGGCGTCCCGCAGCCCGCGGCCAACGCCCCTGGAGCACTCACCTCCAAGGTCAACACGGTCCTCGGCATAGCCGCCTGGGCCGGCACCGCCGCCGGCGTCGCCGGAGTGCTGATCACCGGCGCGATGATGGCCATGTCCGTGAAGCGGGGCGAGAGCTCGGAGCACATGAGCCGGCTCGGCATGGTGCTCGGCGGCTGTGTCCTCGTGGCCACCGCGGGCCCGCTCGTCAGCTTCGTCTTCGCGTAGGCCCGGCGGACGGTCGTGATGTTCAAGCGCAGGGAGCGCCGGCCCGCGGAATCCGGGCCGTACTACAAACAGCGCAGTTGGCAGCTTTCGGCCGGATTCCTGGCCGTCGTGATCGTGGTGGGCGGCGTCGTCACCCTGCTGTCCGGCCCGGACACGACGGCGGCCCACGCGAACGCCGCGGCCACCGGGGGCCCGCTGGCCGGCCCCGCCGCGAAGGACGGCCCGCCGCGGGGCTGCCGCCCCGACGCAAGCGCGGGCCCCGCCCAGCCCAAATAGGCGCCGGAGGGCGTCGGGG
>NZ_JBHYXD010000009.1:73177-85611 GCF_042751995.1 Streptomyces sp. NPDC059371
GTGTCACCCCGGGGCGCGCGCCCGCCCCCGCGGGGCGCCCCCGCCCCCCCCGGCCCCCGGGGGGGCGCGGGGGCCGGCCCGCGCGGCCCCGCCGGCCCGCCCGCGGGGCTGCCGCACCGACGACAGCGCGGGCACGGCCCTGCCCAAGAAGGCGCCGGAGGACGTCGGCTGGCGCACGCTCGGTGTCGCACGGGTGCCCGTCTCCGTCTCCGCGGGGCCGACCCGGATCCAGGGACCCCTGTGGTGGTGCTACGCGCACACGCCCACCGGGGCCGCGCTGGCCGCCCACATCATCCCCTCGCAGATGAGCGGCTCGGACTGGCACACCGTCACCGAGCAGCAGGTCGTCCCCGGCCGGGGACGCGACATGTTCGAGTTCCAGCGGGCCACCGTCCAGAGCACCGACAGCCAGAACAGCGGCACGGCCGTCGCGTCGTACGTGGGTTTCTCCGTGAGCTCGTACACGGAGAAGGCCGCGAGGGTCCGACTGCTCCTCAAGAGCGCCCAGGGATACGCGGCGACCGACATCTCCCTGCGCTGGAGCGGCGGCGACTGGAAGGTCGAGGCCGACGACAACGGCTCGCTGCACTCGCCGGTGTCGGCCGTCCAGAGCACCAACGGCTTCATCCTTTGGGGGGTTTGACGTGAACTGCACGTCCGGGAACCCGGTCATCGACCTGGTGAAGGGGTTCTTCAGCTTTCTCGGCGATCCCATCGGGACCATCGTCGACCTCATCGCGAAGACGATCCTCGCGGGCGCGGTCGCGGTGTTCGCGGCGCTGACCACCAACGTCCCGACGCTGGAGCAGACCCAGACGTCGAAGGACATCAGCAGCGACACGCAGTGGATCGTGGTCTACCTCGCCGTCGGCTCGCTGCTGTTCGCCGCCTGCCGCATGGCCATCGAGCGCAAGGGCGACGCGGGCCGCACGGCGCTGAAGGGCATCATGCGGGTGGTGCTCGTCTCGGGCGCCGCCACCACCGTCGTCGTGGCCGCCGCGGCCGTCGGGGACAGCTACTCCAACTACCTGTTCAACAACGCCGTGCGCGATTCGCTGAACAACGTCGGGGCCTGCTCGGACGGCAGCGGGATCCAGTCCTTCCTGTTGCTGGTCCTCGCGTTCCTGCTGCTGATCGCCGGAATCGTCCACACGGTCCTGATGTACATCCGGCTCGGCGTGATGATGCTGCTGCTGGGCACCCTCCCGCTGGCCGCCGCCGCCTCGATGACCGACTGGGGCGCCGGCTGGTGGCGCAAGCACATCGGCTGGATGATCGCCTGGCTGCTCTACAAACCCGCCGTCGCCCTCGTGCTCAACGCCGGCATGGCGATGATCAACTCGGGCAGGAGCAGCGGAACCGGGGACGTCAGCACCATCAACACCCGGATCGCCGGTATCGGCGTCATGCTGCTGTCCGCCATCGCCCTGCCGGCGCTGCTCAAGCTCATCGTGCCCGCGACCGCCGCCATGGGCACCGGCAACCCGATGTCCGCCATGGGACAGGCGGGCTCCAGCCTGGCCAGCGGCGCGGTCCAGCTCGGCGGCAGCCGCGGCGCCTCCGGCGGCGGCGGGCAGATGGGGCCGAGCGGGGCGACCGGATCCGGCGGCTCGTCCGGAGGGGGCGGCTCGGCCGGAGCCGCCGGTTCGGGCGGAGAGGCGGGCGCGTCCGGAGCGGGTGGCGCGAACGGCGCGGCCGCGGCGGGCCGGGCCGGTGCGTCGGGTGCATCCGCGGCGGGCGGCGCGGCCGCGGCCGCCGGACCCGCGGGGGTCGCCGTCCTCGCGGCGGTCGCCGCGGCGCAGGTGGCCAGTTCCACCGTGACCGGTGCCGTCGAGGGCGCCGACGGCGAACTGGGCCACAACAAGTGATCCCCATGGCCTGACCCGCCCCCTCCCGCTCATCTCTCTCGCCCCCCCGTGAACGGGCCCCGCGGGGGGGCGCCCCCCCCCCGTGGGTTGTCGGGGCGGGTTCACTCCGTCGGGGCCCAGTAGTCGGTCAGGGCCGCCGATCCGGGTTCGAGGGACTTCCAGGGGCCGTCGAAGGTGAGGACCGCGAACGCGGCGGTGTGGAAGCCGTGGGCGTTCATCCGGGCGCGGGTGTCGCCCTCCGCCCGGCCCGCCAGGATCTCGGTGAGGCCGTGCATGCCGGGGTTGTGGCCGATCAGGATCGCGTTCTGGGCGTCGTCCGGGGTTTCGTTGATCATGGCGATCAGCTCGCCGGGCGAGGCGTCGTAGATCCGCTCCTCGTAGACCGTTTTCGGCCGGTGCGGGAGCTCCAGGACGGCGTGCTTCCATGTCTCGCGAGTCCGGATCGCGGTGGAGCAGAGGGCCAGGTCCAGGGGGATGCCGCTGTCGGCCAGCTTGCGTCCGGCGATGGCGGCGTCCATGCGGCCCCGGTCGGCGAGCGGCCGCTCATGGTCGGACATCTGCGGCCAGTCGGCTTTCGCATGCCGGAAGAGGACGATCCTGCGGGGTTCTGCGACGCTCATGCGTCCCAGCTTCGCACGAAACATGCCATGGGGCTCAGGGAGTTGATGTGGTCCCCCGGCGAGGGTGAAGCCGTGCCCCGTCAGGGGTGATGGCATCCCCATGGAAGGGGGCGGAGTGCCGTGCGGCCGGGGCTCGCGGGTGTGCGGCGGCGGGTCCGGGTACGCCGCTCAGGAGGCGTTGTGCAGGACCGCTTGCTGGACGCGCTCGAACAGATGGGTGATCGCCGGGTCACCGGCCGCGGCGTGCGCGTCCGCCGGGTTCAGGATCATGAGCAGCAGGACGACGAAGGAGAGCGTGGGCAGGGCGAGGGCCCACCAGGGCAGCCGGATGTCGACGCGGCCCGTGGTCGCCGGGTGGGGCCGGGTGTGCGTAGGGGCCGACATGCCGCCTCCGTGAGTCTTCGAGTGGTCCCTGGCCGCGGTTCGCGGTCACGATTCGAAGTTACGGAATGCGCCGCTCTCGGCCCATCCGGTGATCCACCCACTTGACCCTGACACTCACCCCCTAGGGGATGGGGGGTTATCCCCACCTCCGGGGCCCGCCGCCGGCCGACGTCGCCGACGGGGCGGGCCCGAGGGCGTGCGGGGTGTCACGGCACCGTTGCGACGGCGGTAGGCGGTCGTAACAGGCCGCCCGTCTCGGCGGTCAGGACGAAGGCGCCCGTCTCGGCGGTCGGGACGAGGGTGCCGGGCTCGGGGGTCCGCCGGTCACGGGGAGGCGATGGACGCGATGATGCCGATGATCACCGTGATGGCCAGCATCGCGCCGAGCACGAGCAGCAGCTTCTTCTGGCCGTTCTGGGGGTTCGGGTCGAGCACAGGCATGCGGTCAGTCTCGCACTCCTGGTCCGTCGTGGCGTCGCCGGGGCCCGTTTCCGGGAGCCGGGGTCAGCCTGCGGCCTCGTCCTCCACCGTGCGGTCGCGGCCCGCCAGGATGCCGACCCCGATCTGCGGGATCATCAGCCCGGCCATCAGCGCGATCGGCAGGCCCCAGCCGCCGCTGTGCTGGTAGAGCACGCCCACGAGCAGCGGACCCGGGATCGAGATCAGGTATCCGGTGCTCTGGGCGAACGCCGACAGTTGCGCGACACCGGCGCCGGTCCGGGCGCGCATGCCGACCATGGTCAGCGCCAGGGGGAAGGCGCAGTTGGAGATGCCGAGCAGCAGGGCCCAGGCCCAGGCACCCTCGGCCGGGGCCAGGTAGAGGCCCGCGTATCCGGCGAGTCCGCAGAGGCCCAGGGCGACCACGATGGGCCCCTGCCGGGGCAGGCGGGTGGCGAGACGCGGGATGACGAAGGCCAGCGGCACGCCCATCACCATCGTGACGGCGAGGAGCAGCCCCGAGGTGCTCGCCGCGACGCCCGCGTCGCGGAAGATCTGCGCCATCCAGCCCATCGTGATGTAGGCGGCCGTGGCCTGGAGACCGAAGAAGACGGCCAGGGCCCAGGCGGTACGACTGCGGGTGATGCGCAGCCCGCCGGGCTCGGGGCGGGCGCCGACGGCGACGGAGGCGGAGGCGGCCGTAGGGGGCCTCCTGACGCCGGCGGGGGACGCGGTCGCGGTGCCGGTCCCGGCGCTGGTGCCGGTGGCGGTGCTGGTGCCGGTCGCGGTGCTGGCGCTGGTGCCGGTGGCGGTGCTGGTGCCGGTCCCGGTGCTGGCGCTGGTGCCGGTGGCGGTGCTGGTGCCGGTCCCGGTGCTGGCGCTGGTGCCGGTGGCGGTGCTGGTGCCGGTGCTGGCGCCGGTGGCGGTGGCGGGGTCCGCGGCTGCGGCAGGCGCGGAGTCACGGGTGTCGAGGACCGTGCCCCGGGCTCGTACCAGCAGGATCCACGGCAGGACCGCCGCCGCCGCGAGGCCCGCCCACACCACGAGGCCGGAGCGCCAGTCGCCCCCGAGGGCGTCGGTCATGGGGACGGTCGCCGCCGCGGCGGCGGACGTGCCGAGGGCGAGGGCCATCGAGTACAGGCCCGTCATGGAGCCGACCTTGTCCGGGAACCAGCGCTTGACGATCACCGGCATCAGGACGTTGCTGACGGCGATGCCCATGAGCGCGAGGGCGCTGGCGGCCAGGAAGCCGGCCGTTCCCCCGATGTACGGCCGCACGGCCAGGCCCGTGGTGATGGCGACCATGCCCGCGCAGACGACGGCGGCGGCCCCGAAGCGGCGGGCGAGCCGCGGTGCGGTCACGCCGAAGAGGGCGAAGCACAGGGGCGGCACGGAGGTGAGGAGTCCGGCGACGCTGCCGCTCATGCCGAGGCCGCCGCGCACGTCTTCGAGGAGGGCGCCGAGGCTGGTGATGGCCGGGCGCAGGTTGAGGGCGGCGAGGACGATGCCGGCGACCACGAGCCGTGTCGTCCACGCGCGCGGGTGGGGCGTCGCGGGTGCCGCGCTCCGGGCGGGGCGGCGTATCGCGGGGGGACGCGTCGGCGTGCGGGTTTCCTCGGGGACCATGAGGCCCATCATAGAATCATGGGATGATTGGGTGTCCAATCGCGCTGCGTTAATCTCCGGAACCTCCGGCCCCGCGCGAACGATCACACCCGGGCCCGTACGAAGGACCGTCATGCCGCTGAGCCATCCCCGCCGTTCGGCCCTGTCCGAGCAGGTCATCGCCGAGCTGCGGAACCAGATCACCTCGGGCGAGTGGCCGGTGGGCTCCCGCATCCCCACCGAGCCGGAGCTCGTCGACCAGCTCGGTGTGGCCCGCAACACCGTGCGCGAGGCGGTCCGGGCGCTCGCCCACAACGGGCTGCTGGACATCCGGCAGGGATCGGGCACCTATGTGGTGGCGACCAGCGAGCTGGCGGGCGTGATGCACCGCCGGTTCGCGGACGCCGACCCGCGGCACATCGCCGAACTGCGGTCCACGCTGGAGTCGAGCGCCGCGAGGCTGGCCGCGGAACGGCGCACGGAACGCGATCTCAAGCAGTTGGAGGCACTCCTCGTACGCCGTGAGGAGGCCTGGGAGTCGGGCGACGCGGAGGCCTTCGTGGCCGCCGACGCGACCTTCCACCTGGCGGTGGTGGCCGCGTCCCACAACGACGTCATGACGGCGATGTACGCGGATCTGGGCGAGGTGCTGCGTGACTGGCTGCGCGTGGACGTCGGCAAGGAGCTGACGCCGGAGTCGTACATGGACCACGCCCTGCTCGTCGACGCGATCAGGGCGGGCGACGCCGAGGCGGCGGCCGCGGAGGCCGCGAGCTATCCCTTCCAGTGCCGGCCGGGCCCGCCGGCCGGCCGGGAGTAGGCACGGGCGGCCGGCGGTCCGGCTTGGGGCGTCACTTCTCGTGCGTGATCCACACCGCGCGGATCTCCTTCCAGCAGCGGCCGGTCAGCCGGACGGTCATCGCCGGTCCGACCTCGACCGGGGTGCCGTCGGTGTCGATGTCCCACCAGCGGGCGCACTCGACGTGCAGAGCGACACGGTCGGTGCCCACATAGGGGTTGTGGCAGTACGCGACGACCTGGGAGCCGGTGACGGTGGTGCGGCACTCGGAGCCGAACGGCTGGGGCACGGCGGGCTTCCGTGCCCCCTCGCCCGCGGCGGCCGGCCGGGACCCCTCGTTCACCCTCTCCGCGCGTGGGAGGGACATCGCGTCGTGCGGGACGGCCAGGACCAGAGCGACAGCGGCGAACACCGGAGCAAAGCGGCGGGACAGGCGCACAAGGGGACCTCCTCGGCCGAACGGCTACGGGGCGGGCGGTGCGTCCTCCCAGCGTGCCGGTCAGAGGGTCCCGACCGCCCGGCCGACTGGGCCGAACGGGGGACGCCCCGCTCCCCGCGCGGTGCGGGAAACGGGGCGCCGGTACCGCGCGTAAGCGTTTACGCGCCGATGGCGTGCAGGCCGCCGTCCACGTGGATGATCTCGCCCGTGGTCTTCGGGAACCAGTCGCTCAGGAGGGCGACGACGCCCTTGCCGGCCGGCTCCGGGTCCTTCAGGTCCCACTCCAGCGGGGCGCGGGTGTCCCAGACGGAGGCCAGCTCGCCGAAGCCCGGGATGGACTTGGCGGCCATGGAGCCGATGGGGCCGGCGGAGATGAGGTTGCAGCGGATGTTCTGCTTGCCCAGGTCGCGGGCCATGTAACGGCTGGTGGCCTCCAGGGCGGCCTTGGCCGGGCCCATCCAGTCGTACTGCGGCCACGCGTACTGCGCGTCGAAGGTGAGGCCGACGACGGAGCCGCCGTTCTGCATCAGCGGCAGGCAGGCCATCGTCAGCGACTTCAGGGAGAACGCCGAGACGTGCATGGCCGTGGCGACCGACTCGAACGGCGTGTTCAGGAAGTTGCCGCCGAGGGCGTCCTGCGGCGCGAAGCCGATGGAGTGCACGACGCCGTCGAGGCCGCCCAGCTCCTCGCCGACGATGTCGGCGAGACGCCCGAGGTGCTCTTCGTTGGTGACGTCCAGCTCGATGACCTTGGTGGGCTTCGGCAGCTTCCTGGCGATGCGCTCGGTCAGCGTGGGCCGCGGGAACGCGGTCAGGATGATCTCCGCACCCTGCTCCTGGGCCAGCTTCGCGGTGTGGAAGGCGATGGAGGACTCCATCAGCACACCGGTGATCAGGACGCGCTTGCCCTCAAGAATTCCGCTCATGGTGATCAGTGACCCATTCCCAGTCCGCCGTCAACAGGGATGACGGCTCCAGTGATGTACGAGGCGTCGTCCGAGGCGAGGAACCGCACCGTCGCGGCGATCTCCTCCGGCCGCGCGTAACGGCCGAGCGGCACCTGCGACACGATGCCGGCGCGCTGCTCGTCGGTGAGCACCTTGGTCATGTCGGTGTCGACGAAGCCGGGCGCGACGACGTTGAAGGTGATGTTGCGCGAGCCGAGCTCGCGGGCGAGCGAGCGCGCGAAGCCGACAAGGGCGGCCTTGGACGCGGCGTAGTTCGCCTGTCCCGCCGAGCCGAGCAGCCCGACGACCGAGGAGATCAGCACGACGCGGCCCTTCTTGGCGCGCAGCATGCCCCGGTTGGCGCGCTTGACGACGCGGAAGGTGCCGGTGAGGTTGGTGTCGACGACCGAGGTGAAGTCCTCCTCGGACATGCGCATCAGCAACTGGTCCTTGGTGACGCCGGCGTTGGCGATCAGGACCTCGACCGGGCCGTGCTCGGCCTCGATCTCCTTGTAGGCCTGCTCCACCTGCTCGGTGTCGGTGATGTCGCACTTGACCGCCAGGCACCCCAAGTCCGTCAGGGCGGCCGGCGGCTCACCGGACCGGTACGTGATCGCGACCTTGTCGCCGGCGTCGGCGAATGCCCGGGCGATGGCGAGGCCGATGCCCCGGTTGCCTCCGGTGACGAGAACCGAGCGGCTCAACGGATCACCCTTTCGTTAGCGGACTGAAACCCCTGCAATACAGGCGCCTTCCTCGAAAACCTATCGGTCCGCCAGGCTTCCCAGAGAATCGGGCACCGACAGTGGGTTCGGGTGACTGCTGTCGGGTCTCTACAGAAAGCAGGGCCGGTACGGCCGGAAGGCGGACGCCTCTCGGCCGAAAGACGCGCCCGGTCGCGGCAAAGGCGTGGCCGCCGGGGCCGCCCGCGCGACATGATCGGACCCGACGGGCCACGACAGCAGGGAGACCTCGGTGCCTCATTCCATCGACGAAGCCTTCACGGCGCTACCGCTGCGCGCACTCGCCGACGCCGCGCTCGCGCGGGCGCGGGCGCTGGGCGCCGACCACGCGGACTTCCGGTTCGAGCGGGTGCGCAGCGCGTCCTGGCGGCTGCGCGACGCCAAGCCGGCCGGATCGTCGGACACTACGGACCTGGGGTACGCGGTACGGGTCGTGCACGGCGGTACCTGGGGGTTCGCGTCGGGCGTGGACCTGACGATGGACGCGGCCGCGAAGGTCGCCTCGCAGGCCGTCGCGATGGCGAAGCTGTCGGCCCAGGTGATCAAGGCGGCCGGGTCGGACGAGCGGGTGGAGCTGGCACGGGAGCCGGTGCACGCCGAGAAGACGTGGGTCTCGTCGTACGAGATCGATCCCTTCTCCGTGCCGGACGAGGACAAGGCGGGGCTGCTGGCCGACTGGAGCGCGCGGCTGCTGGCGGCCGACGGCGTCAACCACGTCGACGCGTCCCTGCTGACCGTGCACGAGAACAAGTTCTACGCGGACACCGCCGGGACGGTGACCACGCAGCAGCGGGTGCGGCTGCACCCGCAGCTCACCGCGGTGGCCGTCGACGACTCCAGCGGCGAGTTCGACTCGATGCGGACGATCGCGCCGCCCGTCGGGCGCGGCTGGGAGTACCTGCTGGGCACCGGCTGGGACTGGGAAGGCGAGCTGGAGCGGATTCCGGGGCTGCTCGCGGAGAAGATGCGGGCGCCGAGCGTGGAGGCGGGGGTGTACGACCTCGTCGTGGACCCGTCCAACCTGTGGCTGACCATCCACGAGTCCATCGGGCACGCCACCGAGCTGGACCGGGCGCTCGGCTACGAGGCGGCGTACGCCGGGACCTCCTTCGCCACCTTCGACCAGCTCGGCAAGCTCAGGTACGGCTCCGACCTGATGAACGTGACGGGTGACCGCACCGCCGAGCACGGCCTCGCGACCATCGGGTACGACGACGAGGGCGTCGAGGGCCAGTCCTGGGACCTGGTGAAGGAGGGCACGCTCGTCGGCTACCAGCTCGACCGGCGGATCGCGGACCTGACCGGCTTCGAGCGCTCCAACGGCTGCGCGTACGCCGACTCCCCCCGGCATGTGCCCGTGCAGCGGATGGCCAACGTGTCGCTGCGGCCGGACCCCGGCGGGCTGTCCACCGAGGACCTGATCGGGGGTGTCGACCGGGGCATCTACGTCGTCGGCGACCGGTCCTGGTCCATCGACATGCAGCGCTACAACTTCCAGTTCACCGGCCAGCGCTTCTTCAGGATCGAGAACGGCCGGATCGCGGGCCAGCTCCGTGATGTCGCGTACCAGGCGACGACCACCGACTTCTGGGGTTCGATGGCGGCCGTCGGCGGCCCCCAGACGTACGTCCTCGGCGGTGCCTTCAACTGCGGCAAGGCCCAGCCGGGCCAGGTCGCCGCGGTGTCGCACGGCTGCCCTTCCGCCCTCTTCAAGGGTGTCAACATCCTCAACACCACCTCGGAGGCCGGTCGATGAGCGCCCGTACGAGCAAGCCGCACGAAATCGTCGAGCGTGCCCTCGAACTGTCCCGGGCCGACGGCTGTGTGGTGATCGCCGACGAGCAGTCCACCGCCAACCTCCGCTGGGCGGGCAACACGCTCACCACCAACGGGGTCACCCGCGGGCGCACGCTCACCGTGATCGCCACCGTCGACGGGCGCGAGGGCACCTCGTCCGGTGTCGTCTCGCGCTCGGCCGTGACCGCCGACGAGCTGGAGCCCCTGGTGCGGGCGGCCGAGGCGGCGGCGCGCGGCGCCGGTCCCGCCGAGGACGGCCGGCCGCTGGTGACGGGCGTGCCGGAGTCCCCCGACTTCACGGACGCGCCCGCCGAGACGTCCTCCAGCGTCTTCGCCGACTTCGCGCCGGCGCTCGGCGAGGCGTTCGCCCGCGCGCGTGCGGGCGGCCGTGAGCTGTACGGCTTCGCCAACCACGAGCTGGCCTCCAGCTACCTGGGTACGTCGACGGGGCTGCGCCTGCGGCACGACCAGCCGAACGGCACGCTGGAGGTCAACGCCAAGTCCCCGGACCGTACGCGTTCGGCCTGGGCGGGACGCTCGACGCGGGACTTCAAGGACGTCGACCCGGCCGCGATGGACGCGGAGCTGGCGGTCCGGCTCGGCTGGGCGGAGCGGCGCGTCGAGCTGCCGGCCGGGCGCTACGAGACCCTGCTGCCGCCGACCGCGGTCGCGGACCTGCTGATCTACCAGATGTGGTCGGCCGCCGCCCGGGACGCCGCCGAGGGCCGGACCGTCTTCAGCAAGCCCGGGGGCGGCACCCGCATCGGTGAGCGGCTCAGCGAACTGCCGCTGACGCTGCGCAGCGACCCGAACGAGCCGGGCCTGGAGTCCGCCCCCTTCGTCCTCGCGCACTCCTCTGGCGACGACGCGTCCGTGTTCGACAACGGGCTGCCTCTGAAGGGCACCGACTGGATCCGGGAGGGCGAGCTGCGGCATCTGTCCACCACCCGGCACAGCGCGGGCCTGACCGGGCTGCCGGTGACGCCGACGATCGGGAACCTCGTCCTCGACGGCGGCGAGGACCGTTCCCTGGAGGAGATGGTCGCCGCGACCGGGCGCGGTCTGCTGCTGACCTGCCTCTGGTACATCCGCGAGGTCGACCCGGCGACGCTGCTGCTGACCGGGCTCACCCGCGACGGCGTCTACCTCGTCGAGGACGGCGAGGTCGTGGGCGAGGTGAACAACTTCCGGTTCAACGAGTCGCCGGTGGGCCTGCTGGGACGGGCCACGGAGGCGGGGCGGACGGAGAAGACGCTGCCCCGTGAGTGGAGCGACTGGTTCACCCGGGCCGCGATGCCCGCTCTGCGGGTGCCGGATTTCAATATGAGTTCTGTCAGCCAGGGCGTATAACCTCGTACCTGATATTCACGAGACCACCCGAGGAGATACGAGAACCGTGACGGACATCGTCGACGAGCTGAAGTGGCGGGGCCTGTTCTCCCTGTCCACCGACGAAGATGCTTTGCGCAAGGCGCTCGCGGACGGTCCCGTCACGTTCTATTGCGGCTTCGACCCGACCGCGCCCAGCCTGCACGTCGGGCACCTGGTGCAGGTGCTCACGATGCGCCGGCTCCAGCGGGCCGGGCTGCGGCCGCTCGCGCTGGTGGGCGGGGCGACGGGCCAGATCGGTGACCCGCGCCCGACGGCCGAGCGCACCCTGAACGACCCGGAGACGGTCGCGAACTGGGTGACGCGGCTGCGTTCGCAGATCGAGCCGTTCCTGTCCTTCGAGGGCGAGAACCCCGCGGTCATGGTGAACAACCTGGACTGGACGGCCGGGCTCTCGGCCATCGAGTTCCTGCGGGACATCGGCAAGCACTTCCGCGTCAACAAGATGCTCACCAAGGACTCCGTGGCCCGTCGCCTGGAGTCCGAGGAAGGCATCAGCTACACGGAGTTCAGCTACCAGCTCCTCCAGGGCATGGACTTCCTGGAGCTGTACCGCCGGTACGGCTGCACCCTCCAGCAGGGCGGCAGCGACCAGTGGGGCAACCTCACGGCGGGCCTGGACCTGATCCACCGGCTGGAGCCGGCG
The DNA here is from genome assembly GCF_042751995.1 of Streptomyces sp. NPDC059371. NCBI lineage: Bacteria > Bacillati > Actinomycetota > Actinomycetes > Kitasatosporales > Streptomycetaceae > Streptomyces > Streptomyces sp. NPDC059371. The sequence goes on from NZ_JBHYXD010000009.1 coordinate 84,853, forward strand.
GCCCATGTGCACGCGCTGGCGACGCCGCTGATGGTCAAGGCGGACGGCACCAAGTTCGGCAAGACCGAGGGCGGCGCCGTCTGGCTCGACCCCGAGATGACGACGCCGTACGCGTTCTACCAGTTCTGGCTGAACGTGGACGACCGGGACGTCTCGACGTACCTGCGCATCCTGTCCTTCAGGTCCCCCGAGGAGCTGGAGGAGCTGGAGAAGCAGACGGAGGAGCGTCCGCAGGCCCGTGCCGCCCAGCGCGCGCTGGCCGAGGAGCTGACGACGCTGGTGCACGGCGCCGACCAGACGGCCGCCGTGATCGCCGCGTCGAAGGCCCTCTTCGGGCAGGGCGAGCTGACCGACCTGGACGAGCGCACGCTCGCCGCGGCCCTGTCCGAGGTGCCGCACATCCAGGTCGCCGAGGCGGGCCTGGTCGTGGACCTGTTCGCCGAGGTCGGCCTGGTGGCCAGCAAGTCGGCCGCGCGCCGCACGGTCAAGGAGGGCGGGGCGTACGTGAACAACGTGAAGGTCGGCGCCGAGGACGCGGTCCCGGCCAAGGAGGACCTGCTGCACGGGCGCTGGCTGGTGCTGCGCCGGGGCAAGAAGAGCCTGGCCGCGGTGGAGGTCACGGGCGGCTGAGCGTTCCGACGACAGCGAGGGGGGGGGGGGGGGGGGGCCCGGGGGGGGGGGGGCCCCCCCCCCCCCCCGCGGGGGGGGGGGGGCCCGCCGGGGCGCGCGCGCGGGTTGGACCCCCCCCCCCAGAGACCC
>NZ_JBHYXD010000009.1:85621-155046 GCF_042751995.1 Streptomyces sp. NPDC059371
CCTCGCGCGCCGGGGGGGGGGGGCGTGCGCGCGGGGGCTCACGCCCCCCCCCGGCGCGGGGGGCGCGCCCCCCCCCCCCGCGGCGCCCCCCCCCCCCCCCCCTTCGTCCGTTCGGACGGGGTCACGCCTGCTGCTGCGCCTTCTTGTTCCCCCACAGGGCCATGTACGCCATGTCACCCAGCGCCACGATGACGATCGCGGCGATCAGCTGGAACAGGTGACGGGTCCAGTCGATGCCGGATGTCGCCTCGACGCCGAAGGCACGCGCGAGGGCGTTGCCCACGATGGCTCCGAGGATGCCGAAGATGGTGGTCAGCCAGAGAGGGCTGTGCTGCTTCCCCGGAATGATCGCCTTGGCGATCAGGCCCAGCACGAACCCGACGATGATCGCCCACAACCAGCCCATGTCCGCCTCCTAGTACCGCTCCCCGTGAGCGGTACCGCCAGTCTCTGGCTGTCAGCCATACGGCGCATGTCGGGCGGAGCCGTACGCGCTACGGCGCACCGTGACCGCCCGGACGGGACGTGCCCCGGTCTCGAAGGCGGCGCAGACGCGGCGTACCGTGGAAGCAGTCCGGGCCCGCGTCCTCGACGGGTCCGTGACGGGTACGGACCGGGAGTCCGACACAGTCAGGTGGTGGAGTGTGATCAGGAAGCAGAGCAACGTCCAGGTCTTCCGGATCACGGGAGCCAGACAGAGCCTGGACGACGACGTGCGCGGCCGGCAGCGCCGCTACGTGATCTCGATGTCCGTCCGTACGGTGTCGGTGATCCTGGCCGCCACCCTGTGGAACGTCGAACGGCCCGTCGCTCTGGTCGCTCTGGTCCTCGGAATTCTCCTCCCGTACGTCGCGGTGGTCATCGCGAACGCAGGACGTGAGAACGCGCCCTCGCTCCCCTCGACCTTCGTCACCGCTCCGCTGCGTCCGATGATCACTCCGCCACCGCAGGACGGCACCGGGGAGCCCTCCGCCGAGGACGCCGCGACCGGTCCCGAGGCGCGCTCGGGCGCCGAGCCGCGCGACCCGGCCTGAGACCCGACCGGAGCCGGAAAGCGGGCGAACTCGCCCTGGGACAAAGCCGGTTCAGCTCCGGACGGACGTCCGCGCATTCCCCGAAAACGGAATATCCGCACACCGGCAAGCTCAAGAAAAGCTCAGATCAATCATGTTGTTCCAGTGCCGGGCGGCGGGTGACCCGTGACATACTTCGTACGCGCTCCGCATCCCCCGTCGGAGCGACAGACCGACGCCGGGCAGCTCCCCCCGTGGCTGCTCGGCGTCGCCTTTTCGGAGGCTCGGAGCCCGGCCCGCGGAGGGTCCGCCCACCGCGCGGAACGCGTGCCGCGCGACCTCGGCTAGGGTCGGCTGGGTGATCTCGAACGCCCCCGGCTCCGGTCCCGTCTCCCCCGTCTGCTCGGCCAAGGCCTGCCGCGCGGACGCCGTGTGGGTGCTCGCCTGGAACAACCCGAAACTGCACACGCCCGAGCGCCGCAAGACCTGGCTCGCGTGCGAGGAGCACCGCGAGCACCTGTCGTCGTTCCTCGGGGTGCGCGGGTTCCTGAAGGACGTCGTGCCCCTCGCCGAGTGGGAGGCCTCCCGGCCCGCGGAGAGCGGGGAGGACCAGGACACGCCGTAGGACCTGTCCGCCCCGGGACCCGTCAGCCGCCGATCGCCGACATCGGGCGGTCGGGCTGCACGAACGACGGGTCGTCCAGGCCCGCTCCCGCCTTCTTGCCCCACATCGCGGCGCGCCAGACGCGGGCGATCTCCTCGTCGGGCGCGCCGGAGCGCAGCGCGCCGCGCAGGTCGGTCTCCTCCGTGGCGAACAGGCAGGTGCGCACCTGGCCGTCGGCGGTGAGGCGGGTGCGGTCGCAGGCCGCGCAGAACGGGCGGGTGACCGAGGCGATCACCCCGACGCGGTGCGGGCCGCCGTCGACGATCCAGCGCTCGGCGGGTGCGGAACCCCGCTCGCCGGCGTCTTCCTCGGTGAGCCGGAAGCGGGTACGCAGCGAGGCGAGGATGTCGGCGGCGGTGACCATGCCGTCGCGCTTCCAGCCGTGCTGGGCGTCCAGGGGCATCTGCTCGATGAAGCGGAGCTCGTAGGCGTGCTCCATGGACCAGGCCAGCAGGTCCGGGGCTTCGTCGGCGTTCAGGCCCGGCATCAGCACCGAGTTGATCTTGACGGGGGTCAGGCCGGCGGCGTGGGCGGCTTCGAGGCCATCGATGACGTCCTGGTGGCGGTCGCGGCGGGTGAGGGTCTTGAAGACGTCGGGCCGCAGGGTGTCCAGCGAGACGTTGACGCGGTCCAGACCGGCGGCCTTCAGGGCGCTCGCGGTGCGCTTGAGGCCGATGCCGTTGGTCGTGAGGGACATCTGCGGGCGGGGGGCGAGGGCCGCGACCCGCTCGACGATTCCGGGCAGTCCGGGGCGCAGCAGGGGTTCGCCGCCGGTGAAGCGGACCTCTTCGATGCCGAGGCGGGTGACCGCGATCCCTATCAGGCGGACGATCTCGTCGTCGGTGAGGAGGTCGGGCTTGGCGAGCCACTGCAGGCCTTCTTCGGGCATGCAGTACGTGCAGCGGAGGTTGCACCGGTCCGTCAGTGAGACACGCAGATCGGTGGCGATCCGGCCGTAGGTGTCGATGAGCACGTGGGCCCCCTCCCTCGTTGCCGATCTCTTTCTCCGGATACCTGTGAGCCTACGTGACGGGACCGGCGGGAACAGCGGCCCGATCGCACGAGACGCGGCGCGGGCCCGTCGTAGGGATCTACCAGTGGTGATCCACCGGTGGTCCTGCGACGGGCCCGCGCGATGCCGTGTCTAGTGCGCTCCGGTGCCGGTCAGGGCGCGGACCTCCAGCTCGGCGTACTTGCCGGCGTCCGGCTCCTCCTTGGACAGGAAGGTGCCCAGCCAGCCCAGCAGGAAGCCGACCGGGATGGAGATGAGGCCCGGGTTCTCCAGCGGGAACCAGTGGAAGTCGACGTCCGGGAACATCGAGGTGGGCTTGCCCGAGACGACCGGGGAGAACAGCACCAGGCCGACCGCCGTGACCAGGCCGCCGTAGATCGACCAGAGAGCGCCCGCGGTCGTGAACTTCTTCCAGAACAGGCTGTAGAGGATCGTCGGCAGGTTGGCCGAGGCGGCGACCGCGAAGGCGAGGGCGACCAGGCCGGCGACGTTGAGGTCGCGGGCGAGGGCGCCCAGCAGGATGGACACGGCGCCGATGCCGACGGTCGCGTACCGGGCGGCCTTCATCTCCTGCTTCTCCGACGCCTGCCCCTTCTTGATCACGTTCGCGTAGATGTCGTGCGCGAAGGAGGAGGACGAGGCGAGCGTCAGTCCCGCGACGACGGCGAGGATCGTGGCGAAGGCGACGGCGGAGATGGTGGCGAGCAGGATCGCGCCCCAGTCGGAGTCCACGCCGCCGAGATGGAGGGCGAGCAGGGGTGCCGCCGTGTTGCCCGCCTTGTTGGAGGCGATGATCTCGTCCGGTTTGATCAGCGCGGCGGCGCCGAAGCCGAGGGCGAGGGTCATCAGGTAGAAGGCGCCGATGAGGCCGATCGCCCAGTTGACCGACTTCCGCGCGGTCTTGGCGGTGGGCACGGTGTAGAAACGGATCAGGATGTGCGGCAGGCCCGCGGTGCCGAGGACCAGTGCCATGCCCAGCGAGATGAAGTCCAGCTTCGTGGTGGAGGTGGCACCGTATTTGAGCCCGGGTTCCAGGAAAGGCGAGCCCTTGCCGCTGTTGTCGGCCGCCTTGCCGAGCAGGTCGGAGATGTTGAAGTGGAACTTCAGCAGGACCAGGAAGGTGAGCAGGACGGCGCCGGCGATGAGCAGGACCGCCTTGACCATCTGCACCCAGGTGGTGCCCTTCATGCCCCCGATGGTGACGTACACGATCATCAGGACGCCGACGAGCGCGACGATGCCGATCTTGCCGCCGTCGCTGGTGATGCCGAGGAGCAGGGAGACGAGGACGCCCGCGCCCGCCATCTGGGCCAGCAGGTAGAAGATCGACACGACGATGGTGGAGGTGCCCGCGGCGGTACGGACCGGGCGCTGGCGCATGCGGTAGGCGAGGACGTCGCCCATCGTGTAGCGGCCGGAGTTGCGCAGGGGTTCGGCGACCAGGAGCAGGGCGACGAGCCAGGCGACCAGGAAGCCGATGGAGTAGAGGAAGCCGTCGTAGCCGAAGAGGGCGATCGCGCCGGCGATGCCGAGGAAGGAGGCGGCGGACATGTAGTCGCCGGAGACGGCGAGTCCGTTCTGGAAGCCGGTGAACTGGCGTCCGCCCGCGTAGAAGTCGGCTGCGTCCTTGGTCTGGCGGCCGGCCCAGACGGTGATGACGAGGGTCGCGGCGACGAACACCGCGAACAGGGTAATGATCAGCGGGCGGTGCTGGCTCGCCTCGCCCGCGGCCAGCACGGTCGTGTGCGCGGTGGTCTGTACGGGGCTCATGCGCCGCCCTCCATCCGGGACTTGATGGCGTCGGCCTTGGGGTCGAGTTGAGTGGCCGCGTGCCGCGAGTACCACCAGGCGATCAGGAAGGTGGTGAGGAACTGGGCGAGGCCGAGCACCAGGGCGACGTTGACGTTGCCGAACAGCTTGGTGCCCATGAAGTCGCCCGCGTAGTTCGAGAGCAGGACGTACAGCAGGTACCAGAGGATGAATCCGGCGGTCAGCGGGAAGGCGAAGGAGCGGTGCGAGCTGCGCAGTTCACCGAATTCGGCGCTCTCCTGCATCTCGACGAACTTTTCCGTGGACGGGAGCTCGGCTCCGGTCCTCGCGGGTGGTGGTGCGTCGGTGGCCACGGTGTCTCCTCGCGTTGCGGGTGCGGTTACGACGGTGGGCGGGGGCAGATCGGGGCCCGCGGACGGGGACGGTTCGGGTACGGACATGGGACTTCGACCTCACATCGACGTGCGTCACGTGACGGAGCGCTGCCGATCGCGTCCGTTCCGTGATCAAAGCCGGGGGCTCGATCGTCCACGGGCTCCCTGCCCAAGGTCACGGCGCCACGCGTGGACCGGTTCAACTCGCCCGGCTTCTTTCGGAAGTCGTCGCCACGCGCCCTCGTCCTCTTTCTGAAGCCGTCGCCTTTCTGAAGTCGTCGCCGCAAGTCATTGCTGGGCCGGTCGGCGGGAGGATAGCTTCGGCCTGCACCATTCCGTCATGTACCTGCCCGAGCACCATCCGTGTTCGGGCAGCTCCGTTTTCCGGATGATGTGGAGATCCCATGGCTCATCTGCGTTCCAGACACCGTCTCGCCCTCGCCGTGCCGGTCGTTCTGTCGCTCACCGCCTCGCTCGGCTTCCTGCCGGGCGTCGCGACGGCCACACCTCTCACCACGCCCGCCGCGACGACCGCGGACGGGCCGAACCTCTCGTACGTGGTCAACACGACGACGGACCACCGGACGATCGCGTCGGTGAAGAAGGCGATCGCGTCGGCCGGCGGCAGTGTCGTGATCGCGTACGAGCAGATCGGCGTGATCGTCGTCCACTCCGCGAACCCGGACTTCGGCCGGCAGATCCGGACGGTACGCGGAGTGCAGTCGGCCGGTGCCACCCGCACCTCGCCGCTGAAGGCCGCGGGCACGACGGACGAGGGCGCGGCGCAGGTGCTGTCCGCCGCCGAGGCGGCCAAGGTCGCGAAGTCCGCCGACGCGGGCCAGGAGCCCCTGGAGGCCGACCAGTGGGACCTGCGCGCGATAGGCGCCGACAAGGCGGCCACGATCAACCCCGGTAGCAAGAAGGTGACCGTCGCGGTCATCGACGTCGGTGTCGACGACACACACCCCGACATCGCGCCGAACTTCTCCGCCTCGCAGTCCGCGAACTGCGTCGGCGGCAAGCCGGACACGACGTACGGGTCCTGGCGCCCGGTGGACGCCGACCACTACCACGGCACGCATGTCGCGGGAGAGATCGCGGCGGCCCGCAACGGCGTCGGTGTCGCGGGGGTCGCGCCGGGTGTGAAGGTCTCCGGCATCACCGTCGCCGAGCCCGACTCCACCCAGCTCTTCTTCCCGGAGAGCGTCGTGTGCGCCTTCGTGTTCGCCGCCGACCACGGTGTCGAGATCACCAACAACAGCTACTACGTGGACCCGTGGCTGTACAACTGCCTCGACGACCCCGACCAGAAGGCCATCGTCGACGCCGTCAACCGCGCCCAGCTCTACGCCCAGCGGAAGGGCACGCTGAACGTCGCCGCGGCGGGCAACTCCAACGACGACCTCGACTCGGACGCGCTCACCGACGCGTCCAGCCCCGACGACTCGACCGCCACGACGCGGACGGTCGACCCGCACAAGTGCTTCGACATCCCGACCCAGTTGCCCGGTGTCGTCACGGTCTCCTCGACCGGCGTCAAGGGCGCCAAGTCGTACTTCTCCAGCTACGGGGACGGTGTCATCGACGTCGCGGCGCCCGGCGGCGACCGCTACCAGATCCCGGACACGCCCTCGGCGAACGGCCGCATCCTCTCCACGCTGCCGAACAACACGTACGGCTTCCTCCAGGGCACCTCGATGGCGACCCCGCACGTCGCCGGTGTGGCCGCGCTCCTGAAGTCCAAGTACCCCTGGGCGACGCCCGCTCAGCTCCAGCTCCTTCTCAAGGCCGAGGCGGACAACCCGGGTTGCCCGGCCGAGCCGTACGACGGCAACGGTGACGGTGTCGTCGACGCGACCTGCGTGGGCGGCAAGCACGTGAACGGCTTCTACGGATCCGGCATCGTCAACGCCCTGAGGGCGGTCAAGTAGCGCCAGCCGTAACCCCCGTGGCCCGCCGCCCCCCCCCCCGCCCCCCCCGGGCGCCCCCCCCCCCCCCGCGGGGGGGCGCCCGGGGCCACGCGCCGTCCGGGGCCACCTCCCGTGTTGATCGCGTCCACACCGCATAGTGCCGGTATGACGCATACACCGATGGCCGCTGTGTGGGAGGAGCTGGGCGGAGACCCGGCACTGCTCCCCGGGGTTTCGACCGTGGCGCGGGCCGGGGCGCTGGAAGCCGCCCTGCCCGTACGCGCGTTGGCGCGCGCCTGCGTGGGCGCCTGCGCGCTCGCGGCCGCCGAACTGGGGGCCCGGCGGGCCGGACTCGCGCGGGTTCCGCGGGTGGGCGTGGACGACGGCGCCGTCGCCACGGCCTTCGTCAGCGAACGGCATCTGCGGATCGACGGGCGCGCGCCGCTGAACTTCGCGCCGCTGTCCCGGTTCTGGCGGACCGCGGACGGCTGGGTGCGGACGCACGCCAACTATCCGCATCACCGGGCCCGGCTGCTGCGCGCGCTGGGCGCGTCGGACGACGCGGGCCCCGAGGACGTGGCCGCCCTGCTCGCCGGGCGCTCCGCGCGGGAGATCGAGGAGACGGTGTACGCCGCCGGCGGACTCGCCGTCGCGCTGCGCACACCGAAGGAGTGGGCGGCCCACGCCCAGGGCCTCGCACTGGCGGAGCACCCGTTGATCGAGTGGGACGGGTCCGCCGGGCGGGGCGGACCGGTGGGCGCCCGCGCGTCCGCCGGGCAGGACGGACCGGGCGGCCGGCGCGGGCGGGGGCTCGGGCCGTTGTCCGGGGGTGGGGAGCTGTTGCCCGCCGCCGGGGTGCGTGTCCTGGATCTGACCCGGGTCATCGCGGGCCCGGTCGCCACCCGCACCCTCGCCCTGCTGGGCGCCGACGTGCTGCGCGTCGACGCGCCGCAGCTGCCGGAGGACCCGGACGCCCACGCGGACACGGGCTTCGGCAAGCGCTCGACGCTGCTGGACCTGGCGGCCGACCGCCGCGCCTTCGACGAGCTGCTGGCGTCGGCGGACGTGGTCGTCACCGGGTACCGGCCCGGCGCCCTGGACCGCTTCGGGCTCTCCCCCGAGGCGCTGGCCGAGCGCTATCCGGGCCTGGTGGTGGCGCAGGTGTCGGCGTGGGGGGCGTACGGGCCCTGGGGCGGGCGGCGGGGCTTCGACAGCCTGGTGCAGGTGGCCACCGGGATCGCGGTGGCGGAGGGATCGCCCGAGCGGCCGGGCGCGCTGCCTGCGCAGGCCCTCGACCACGGCACCGGGTATCTGCTGGCGGCGGCGGTCCTGCGGGCGCTGACCGAGCGGGAGGAGCGGGGCCACGGCCGCGTCGTACGGCTGGCGCTGGCCCGCACGGCGATGTGGCTGACGGACGGGATCGGGCGGGAGGAGGGACCCGGCGCGGTGCCGGACCCCTTGGCGTCCGGCGCGGTGCCGGACCCCTCGGCGTCCAGCGCTGTGGCAGACCCCTTGGCAGGGGAACCGTACGACCGTCCCGACGCCTGGCTTTCGGAGCGGGCCGGCCCCGTCGGCCTCCTCGCCCACGCCCTGCCCCCGGTCTCCTTCGCGGGCGGTCCGGCCGACTGGTCACGCCCCCCGGGCCGCTGGGGGACGGACCCGGCCCGCTGGACCTGAGAGACCGCGGGCGCCGGGCGCGATGCCCGCCCGGCGCCCGTGCTCCCGCCGGGTCAGGAGGTGACGAGGACCTTCAGCGCGGTGCGCTCGTCCATCGCCTTGTAGCCCTCGGGCACGCCGTCCAGGCCGACGGTCATGTCGAAGACCGGCGACGGGTCGATGGTGCCGTCCAGGACGTCGGGCAGCAGCTCGGGGATGTACGCGCGCACCGGGGCGACCCCGCCGCGCAGGGCGATGTTCCGGTCGAACATGACGCCCAGGTCGAGGCCCGTGCCGCTGCCGTGGGGCACTCCGACGAAGCCGATCGCGCCGCCGTCGCGGGTGATGTTCACGGCCGTGCTCATGGACTGCTCGGTGCCGACCGCCTCGACGACGCAGTGCGCGCCCTGGCCGCCGGTCAGCTCGCGGACGGCCGCGACGGCCGCCTCGCCGCGCTCGGCGACGACGTCCGTGGCGCCGAAGCGGAGCGCGATGTCGGTACGGACCTGGTGCCGGCCGAGCGCGATGATCCGCTCCGCGCCGAGCCGCTTGGCGGCGAGGACGGCGCACAGTCCGACGGCCCCGTCACCCACGACGGCGACGGTCGAGCCCTTGCGGACACCGGCGCCGAGGGCCGCGTGGTGACCGGTGCCGAGGACGTCGGAGAGCGTCAGCAGCGCGGACAGCAGGTGGTCGTCGGAGGCCGCCTCCTTGGGAAGCTGTACGAGGGTGCCGTCCGCGAAGGGGACGCGTACGGCCTCGCCCTGGCCGCCGTCGTAGCCGACGGCGCCCCAGAAGCCGCCGTGCACGCACGAGGTGGTGAGCCCGTCCCGGCAGTAGTCGCACACGCCGTCGGACCACATGAAGGGCGCCACGACCAGGTCGCCGCGCCGGAAGCCGGTCACCGCGGAGCCCGTCTCCTCGACGATGCCGAGGAACTCGTGCCCGATCCGCTGGCCCGGCTGCCGGGCCGCCTCGCCGCGGTACGCCCACAGGTCGCTGCCGCAGATGCAGGAGCGCAGCACCCGCACGATCGCGTCGGTGGGGAGCTGCACCATGGGCTCGGGCACCTCCTCCACACGCATGTCGAACGGGGCGTGGATGGTGGTGGCGCGCATGGCGAGGATCCTTCTCGTCTGGAGCGTGGGTGAGATGCGCTCAGGGGGTGGTTGAGCGCATCTCACCGTACGCCGCCACGGACACGCGTCGCGCGCCGAGGGGGTCGAGCACGCCGCGGACCAGCAGGAACTGGGCCGCGATGTACGTGAGCATGATCCAGAAGGGCGCCTTCGGAAGCTGCGGCCAGTCGGCGACGCCGGTGGCGATCAGCGTGTCCGAGAGCATGAAGAGGGCGCCGCCGAGCGCCGCGACGGGCCCGAGGCGCGTGGCCCCGTACGCCATCGCGGTCAGCAGCAGGCTGTAGCCCGCGACGGGGACGCGCAGGCCGGCCGGCAGCCCGGGCCACAGCAGGACGACCAGGGCTACGAGAACGGTGGCGTACGCGCCGACGAGTCTCAGGTCCCGGACGCGCGCCGTCCGGCGGAAGAGCACGAGGTAGCACACGTGCCCCGCCGCGAAGGAGGCCATGCCGGCGAGGAAGGCGGGGTCGGCGTCGGACATGAGCGCCAGGTCGCCGCACCAGCCGAGGAGCAGGGCGGCCAGGAGCAGCCGGGGTCCGCCGCGCACACCCGCGTGGGCGGCGAGCAGCGGCATCAGGAGCGGCTTGGCGATCCGGTGCCCGGGCTCGAATCCGGCGAGCAGCGAGAGGAGGTCGACGGCCGCCGCCAGCGCGAAGCAGACGAGCAGGACGCGCGCGGTACGCGGGCTCACGCGACGGATTCCACGGCCGGGGCCGGCGCGGCGGCCGGCGGCGCGGGCTGCCAGCCGGGCCCGCCGAAAAGCCGTCCGGCGCGCTCGCGCCAGGTCGCCGCCGCCCGGACGTCGCGGGCGATGGCGCTGTACTCGTGGGTGGCCACGCGCAGCGGGTTGTACGTGGTGATGTTCTTGGTGAGCCCGTAGACGGGCCGTTCGGTCTCGGCGACGAACGACCCGAAGAGCCGGTCCCAGACGATGAGGATGCCGCCGAAGTTGCGGTCCAGGTAGCCGCCCTGGGAGGCGTGGTGGACGCGGTGGTGGGAGGGCGTGTTGAGGGCGGACTCGAACCAGCGGGGCATCTTGTCGATGCGCTCGGTGTGGATCCAGAACTGGTAGACGAGGCTCACCGACGAGCAGAACGCGAGCGCGGCCGGGTGCACCCCGAGCACGACCATCGGGAGGTAGAAGGGCCACGACGTCCAGCCGGTCCAGGGCTGGCGCAGGGCGGTGGTGAGGTTGAACTTCCGGCTGGAGTGGTGCACGACGTGGCAGGCCCACAGGACGCGGATCACGTGGTGGCCGCGGTGGGACCAGTAGTAGAAGAAGTCCTGCGCGAGCAGCATCAGCGGGATCGTCCACCACAGGACCGGCACCCGCAGCGGCGTCAGTTCGTAGACGGCCGTGTAGACGGCGACGATCGGGATCTTCCACAGGAAGTCGAAGAACAGGCTGCCCAGTCCCATGCCGAGGCTCGTCGCGGCGTCCTTCGTCCCGTACCCCGCGGCGTCCTCGTCCGGATGGATCCGGACGCTGATCATCTCGATCACGGCGAGGAGGACGAAGGCGGGTATCGACCAGAGCACGACATCGGGCAGGTTCGGCATGGGTGAACCGTAGATGCGCTGGTCGGCCGCGTACAGAGGCTGTTACCAACAAGTATTACCGGCGGTACGCGCTTACTTCTCGGCGATCTCCGCCAAGAGCCGTCACGCGACCGGCCAGAGCCGTCACGCGACCGGCCGGAAGCGTCACGCGGCCGGCTCCGCGCTCCCCCGCCCGACCGGGCAGGGCTCCGGCGGGGCGCTCGCCACACCCGTACGGACCCCGCGCTCACCACACGCGCACCGAGCCTCCTCTCGCGAACACCGGGCTCGTGGCGTCGGCGGGCGGGGTGTCCAGCGGTTCGGCGATCTCGGCCACCGTCGGGCCGGCCTTTGCGGCGATCTCGTCGAGATACGCCAGGTCGAAGCCGTAGACGCGGGCCGCGTTGCCGCCGACCATGGCGGCGACCTCCTCGCGCGGCAGGCCCGCGTACGCGACGCGCAGACCCTCGCGGGTGTAGGGGTGGGTGCCTTCGTCGTGCGGGTAGTCGCTGCCCCACATGATCTTGTCGAGGCCGATGCGGCCGCGCAGCGGTACCTCGTGGGGGCGCATGAAGCTGGCCCCGACGAAGCAGTTCGCGCGCCAGACCTCGGAGGGGCGCTCGCCCATCGTCGCGGCCAGCCCCGCGCCGAACTTCGACTCGGCCGTCGACGCCCTGCCCGCCGCCGCGACCAGCCGCCGGTGGTAGTAGTCCAGCATGTCGAGCACCCCGGGGATCCAGCCCGAGCCCTGCTCGGTCAGCACCAGTCTCAGGCCGGGGTGCCGGCGGAACGCGCCGCCGAACACCAGGTGCCACAGGGCGCGGTGCGAGAACCAGGTCGTCTCCACCATGAAGACCGCGCGGGCCGCCGGTTCGTCCCCGAGCGGCGGCGAGGCGGAGCCCGCGTGGTGGTTCACCGGGACGCCCAGCTCGGCGCAGGCCGCCCAGATCGGGTCGTACGCCGACGAGTACAGCTCGGGCAGGCCCGAACCGGGGGGTGTGCCGGGCAGCAGCAGTCCGCCCTTGAGGCCCGCGCCCGCCGACCGGTGGATCTCCTCGACCGCCGCGTCGACGTCGTTCAGGAGGATCTGGAAGACACCCGCGCGCCGGCCGGGTGCCGCCGCGCAGAAGTCGGCGAGCCAGCGGTTGTGGGCCCGCAGCCCCGCCCAGCGCCGCTCGAACTCCGCCGCCGTCGGGGCCGGTGCCATGAGGGAGGCCGACGGGAAGAACGGCGGGATGGTGTTCGGGAAGACCACCTCCGCGACGATGCCGTCCTCCTCCAGCTCCGCGAGCCGCCGCGCGGAGTTCCAGTTCCGGTCGGCGGTGTCGGCGAGCAGGTCCTCGTACGGGTTGACGTAGTCGGCGGCCCAGGCGTCGAAGTCGTCGTGGTACCGGCGCTCCAGGTACGGCTTGTAGTCGAGGAGATCGGCGCCCGCGTGGCAGTCGGCGGAGACGACGGTGTAGCGGTCCTCGCCACCGGCGCGGCTCTCGGCGTTCCCGGCGGTCTCGGCGTTCGCGCCGTTCTCGGCGTTCTCGGCGGTCATGGGTTCACCCCCAGTACGGGGAAGTCGTGGTCCGTCAGCCAGTGGCGGCCCACCGCGCGCGAACGCGCCCAGGACGCCTCGACCGCCGACTGGTCCTCGTCCTGGCCCAGTTCGGCCGGGGTCGGACCGATCCGCCGGGCTATCGGGGCCAGTTCGCCCGTGTCGAAGCCGAACACCTCGGCGGCCGAGAGGCCGAGCATGCGGCGGGTCTCCGTCACCGGGATGTCGTGGAAGGTCCTCGCCAGCCACGCCCGGGTGTCGGGCCAGGTGCCCTCGGGGTGCGGGAAGTCGCTGCCCCAGAGGATGTTGTCGACGCCGATCTCGTAACGCTGGGCGAGTTCGCGGCGCTTGGTGTTGGTGGCGCAGACGAAGACCTGCCGGTCCAGGTATTCGTGCGGCGACCGCTTCAGCTCCGCGAAGGGCGACAGCTTCTTTCCGCCGTGCGCGCCGAGATACAGCCGGTCCATGAACCACAGCAGGTTGGGCAGCCACCAGCAGCCCGACTCGGCGACCCCGAACCGGAGTCCCGGGTGCCGCTCGAAGGCCCCCGACCAGAGCAGGAACCACAGGGGGCGCGCCGGCCACCAGGTCACCTCGGAGACGTAGATCCCGAGGTGGTCGCCGTACTCGTGGCGCGGCGCGGCGCCGGAGTGGGTGAGCACGGGCATCGCGCACTCGGCGGCCGCCGCCCACACGGGGTCGTAACGGCGGTCGTGGTAGGGCTCCTTGTCGACCCACATGGAGGGGATCATCAGCGCGCCGAGGCCCGACTCCTTGGCCCGGTACACCTCGGCGACGACCCGTCCGGTCTCGCCCGTGACCGGCAGCAGGGCCACCCCGCAGTGCCGTTCGGGGTGCTCGGAGACGAAGTCGGCGAGCCAGCGGTTGTGGGCCTGGGCGCCCGCCATGCCGAGTTCGGGGTCCTGGTCGCCGGAGAGGCCGAGGCCCACGCCGAACGGGGCCGCGGTGCGGCTGTCCACGGCGTCCGCGTCGGGGAAGACGACCTCGGCCGCCACCCCGTCGCCGTCGAGCTCCTTGAGCCGCTGCGCGGTGTCCCAACCGCCGCGCAGGCCTTCCTCGTTGTCCTGGAACCACTTGTCGGCGAACGCCTCGTTGCGGATGCCGAGGCGGTTCATCTCCTCGCGGCGCCGGCCCTGGCCCGCGAGGAACTCGTCGAACTCCCGGTGGAAACGGGAGTCCAGATAGGGCCGGTACTCCCCGGTGGGAAGCCCGGCATGGCAGTCGGAGGAGATGATCAGATACGGGTCCTGTTCGGTCACCGCGCCCCCTCAGTCGAGGATGAAACTTTCCAGGTACGACGGATCGGCCCGCTCGAGCATCGACCGCGACCGCGCCCGGATCTGCCGGTCGCTGTGCTCGCTCTCGGGCAGCAGCCAGAAGCGGCCCGCGCGGATCCCCTCGGCGACGAGGTCGGCGACCTCCTCGACGGGGGTGAACCGCACCTCGTTGCCCGCCTCGTTCATCGCGGCCTCCCACTGGGCGAGGCTGCGGTACGGGGTCCTGCGGGGCCGCTCCTTCGCGTACCGCTCGGGCCGGTTGCGGTGCGACTCCCACAGGCCCGTGCGGAGCATGTGCGGCCCTGGGAAAAGCACGGAGGCACCCACGCGCGCGTGCTCCGCCCTCAGATGCGCGTACAGCGACTCGGTCATCGTCACCACGGCCGCCTTGGTGACGGCGTACACGGAGGCGGTGGGCAGCGGGGCGATCCCGCCGTCGCCGGACGAGGTGTTGACGACGTGGCCGGGCTCGCCGCCGGCGATCATCCGGGGCACGAACGCCTGGACGCCGTGGAAGACACCCCACACGTTGACGGCGAACGCCCACTTCCAGTCGTTCGGGTCGTGCTCCCACATCCGGCCCTCGGCGCCGGAGCCGACACCGGCGTTGTTGCACAGGACGTGCACCGCGCCGTACGTGCCGTACACGTCCTCGGCGAGCGCGAGGACCTCGGAGCGCTCCGAGACGTCGACCACGCGCGCGTGGACGTCGGCGCCGTCCTCGCGCAGCTCGGCGGCGGCCTTGTCCAGCGCGCCCTCCTCGACGTCGGCGAGGACCACCCTCAGGCCGTCCGCCGCGAAACGCCGGGCCATCGCGAGCCCGATGCCGCTCGCCGCGCCGGTGACGACGGCGACCTGTCCCGCGCGCAGTTCCATCAGACGCTCCCCTCGGGCGGACCGTCGAGGATCTGCCGCGGATCGTCGTAGCGCTGATGGATGTACGGCAACAGGGCCCGCGCGCTGACGCGTTCGGCGACCCGGCCCTTCTGGTCGGTGGTCTTCTCGCCGATGGTGATCTCCAGCAGCCGGCGTACGGGCAGATCGGCGACCGGGTCGTACATGGACTCGCGCAGGACGACGTCCCCGGTGACGCGCTCCAGTCTGCGGACCTTCTCGTCGCGTACGCAGTGCACGAGGACCGGGTCGGCGTCGAATCCCGAACCGTCCACCGCGGGGAGGAACTTGAAGTAGAAGTCGGTCTTCCGCACGGGTTCGGGCAGCGGCAGGGGCCCGCTCACCGCGCCGCGCACCTCGACGAACTCGATGCCGTGCCGGGCGAGCACGGCCCGTACGACGAGCCCGTCGCGCTCGACGGTCACCTCACCGAGCTTCTTGGGCTCCCCGAAGACCTCGCGGCCACCGGTCAGGGCCCGCTCGTGGGTCATCGGCATGACCAGCGGATACCAGCCCTCGACGTCCTCGTGCGCCGCGGCGACGGCGAACGAGCCCGCGCCCAGCGGGTATCCGGCCAGATCGACCTTGCTGATGTTGACCCGCACCAGCGGGCGCGCGGTGGGCTTCAGCGGGGGCGGCAGGACCGCCGCGACCGCGTCCGGATCGCTCTCCCAGACGGCCACCACACCGGTCGACCAGATGTCGGGAAGTCTGGAGCTCGCGGCGCGCGCGGCGTCGATCTCCGCCTCGGTCCGCGCGCCGTACCTCACTCGTGCCATGTCCGTACCGCCCTTCGTAGGCGCTACCTGCTGGGGCGCGGAGCACGCTTGCACCGCACGGGTGAAAGGTCCATAGCCATGCGCCGTCCTGAAACCCAACGGCGCGTCGTGCGGGCCTCGTTCGGGAGCGCGGCGGCCCTCCGTCCCGAGGCGCGGAAATAAATCGGTGGCCCCGGAGGCCGGCACCTTCCTAGACTCCGCAAGCGCGGGGGCGGCTCCGCAAGCGTGCTTCCTTCTCTCTTTTCTACGACTGCCGTAGCGCGCTCACTCTCCGCCCCCGCCTCACCCACTTCCGATCCCGGGGGATCTCCGCTTGTCCGTACTGTCGTCCGTGCTGCTCCGCCGCCTGCGTACCGTCTACGTCGACCAGGCCGGGCCACGGCCGGGAGACCCGGCGACGACCGAGGGTCTAGTCGCCCTGGAGGCGGAGCTGCTCGACCGGGGATTCGCCCCGGCCGCACCGCTGCGCGCCGCGCTCGCCTGGCTCGGCCCCGCCGGGCTCGCGGACGCCGGCACCGCCCTGATCCGGCGGATCGACGCGGAACTGGGCGCGGACCGCACCCATATGCCGCTGTTCCGCAGCTTCCCGGCGTCGGTGCCCGACGACACCTTCCGGCTCTACGTCGACCGTGTCTTCACCCTGCTGCTCCAGTGGCCCGCCCAGCCGTGCGTGCTGTGCGGCACGGTCGGCAGCGTGCGTCCCGTGTCGCCGTGCGCCCATCTGGTGTGCCGCGTCTGCTGGGACGGCGGCGACTACGCCGGCTGCCCCCTGTGCCACCGCCGGATCGACGGCACGGACCCCTTCCTGAAGCCCGCCCCGTCCCGGCTCTCGCGTGAACTGCCCGTCGGGCCACTGAAGTTGCTGGCGCTCGGCACCGACCAGCGGGCGGACGCGACGAAGGCGCTGCTCCGGCTGCTGGCCCGGCGGACGCCGCTGCCGCCGCAGGACCGGGACGACGTGAAGCTGCTCCTCGGACACGCGCCCACCGGTCTCGACTGGCTGCCCGCGGACATCCCCGTCCGCGAGACGAAGGCCCTGGTGCTCGGGAGCCTCCTGCTGGACCGGCGCACGCGCGCGGCCGTACGCCCCCTGCTCGCCGCGCACCTCACCACGGCGACGGACGTGCTGCGGCTGCTGCAGGTCTGGTCGGGCGGCGAGGCCGATCTCGTCGAGCCGCGCCGCCTGCGTTCGCTGCCCCGCCCGCTGCGCCGCGAACTGCTCGCCGTGCTCGACGGGTTCGAGGCGGCGTCGCTCGTCGAGGACGTGCTGCGGCATCCGCTCGGCTGGAAGCGCGCCGCCGAGATCCTGCACCCGTACGAGCGGCACGAGCGGCATCCGAAGGCCGCCCTCGCGTTCGCCGTGCTGCGCGCCACCGACACCTCGGCCACACCCCTGGGCGAGGCCCTGCTGCGCACCGCGTCCGCGCACCCGGAGGCGGTGCGGATCGACGGGACGCGCATCCGGCCCGACTCCTGGGGCGCGCACACCGAACAGGCCCTGCGCGACAAGGACTTCCCCCGCGCGCTGGACCTCCTCGCCCGGCGGCCGGGGGAACTGCTGCGCAGGCTCGACCACCTGCTGCGCCTCGACGACCTGGAGGAGCTGCCCGAGGGGTTCGCCGACACCCTGCGGCGGGTGCTGCCGCAGGCCGGTCCCGGTCCGCTGCTCGCGGCGCTCGGACGGCTGCGGATCCGTCATCTCCCCGGCGAGCGGCGGGTGTTCTTCCCTCGGGGCAGGGTCACCCACTCCTTCGCCCTGGACGACACCCGGGCCCCGCTGGCCGAGGCGGTCACCGACGGCGTCCGCGCGCTCCTGGAGGCCGAGGCGGTGCGCCGGCCGGCGTCCGCCCCGCGCTTCGACCTCGCCGTCCTCGACGCGGACCTCGCGGGCCTGGCCGTCCCCTCCGTCGAGCGGGCGTCCGCGAAGGCGCTGGTCTCGGTGCCGCGCGGCAGTACCCAGCCGCTCCCCGAGGGTCAGGTCCTGCGCCTGTTCCTGCACTGGACGCAGCCCGCGAGGATCCGCGTGGACCTCGACCTGTCCGTCGCGCTGTACGACGAGGACTGGGCGTTCGTCGGCGTGTGCGACTACACCAACCTCGTCCACGGGGAGCGGGCGATCGTCCACTCCGGTGACCTGACCTCGGCCCCGGCGCCCGACGGCGCCACCGAGTACGTGGACCTGGACCTCGCGGCGCTCGCCGGGGGCCCGGTGCGCTTCGCGGTGCCCGTCGTGTTCAGCTTCAACGACATCGCCTTCGAGCAGCTCCTCGACGCCTTCGCCGGCTTCATGGCACTGCCCTCGGCGGACGGCCGGGACGCCTCGTACGACCCCCGCACGGTGCGTCAGCGCTACGACCTGGAGGGCGACTCGCGCATCCACGTCCCGCTGCTGGTCGACCTGGAGCGCCGCACGTTCCTGTGGACGGACCTGCATCTGCCGTCCGCCGAGGGCTTCCACAGCGTGCACCGGCACGGCGCCGACCTCGGCCGCGTCGGCAGGGACCTGTTCCAGTACTTCACGACCGGGCGTACGACGCTGTGGGACCTGGCGGTGTGGCACGCGGCGGCCCGTACGGACGAGGTCGTGGTGGTCCGGCGGGCACGGTCGGGCGGGGAACTGTGGCACTACGCACGCGGGAAGGGCGAGAGTGCCCCGGCCTTCGCCGCCCGCGTGGGCGCCCTGGCGCCTCCCGAGCGACGGAGTCCGGCCGCGGACGTGGACGCGCTCGCCGCCGGGGCGGCCGCGAAGAGGCACGTCCTGCTCGCCCTGGTGCACGGCGGTGTCGCCCCCGAGGGCGCGAGCGGATCGGTGTACCGGCTGCTGCCCGGCCCGGTCGACGGCTGCGGTCTCGCCCCCCTGGCGGCGGGGGACCTGGTGGCGGCGCTGGGCTGAGCGCGTCAACACCGTGACCGGCGGACCCGGTTGCGGTGCCCACGCGCGTGTGGCCCGGCGGGGGGCCGCCGGGGGTGTCCGATCCGGAAGGCGGGGGCCGGTATGTCAGTCGGGGCCCGTATCCTCATTGACCATGCTCGAAGACCTCACGACCGCAGCGTCCCCTGCCTCCTGGCCGGCCGCGTATCCGCAGGGATACGCGGTCGTCGACGTGGAGACCACAGGACTGGCCCGCGACGACCGGATAATCTCCGCCGCCGTCTACCGGCTGGACGCGCGCGGCGAGGTCGAGGACCACTGGTACACGACGGTCAATCCGCAGCGGGACCCGGGACCGGTGTGGATCCACGGTCTGACGAGCGAGATGCTCGAAGGGGCGCCGCTCTTCCGGGAGGTGGCCGAGGAGTTCGCCGCCCGGCTCGCGGGGCGGGTGCTGGTCGCGCACAACGCGGTCTTCGACTGGTCGATGATCGCGCGGGAGTACGCCCGCGCGGACCGTGAGGCGCCGGTGCGTCAGCGCCTGTGCACCATCGCCCTCTCCAAGGAGCTGGGCCTGCCGCTGCCCAACCACAAGCTGGAGTCGCTGGCGGCGCACTTCGGTGTCGTACAGCAGCGGGCGCACCACGCGCTCGACGACGCGCGCGTGCTGGCCGAGGCGTTCCGGCCGAGCCTGCAAGCCGCCGCGGAGGGCGGGGTACGGCTGCCGCTCCTCGAGTGCCTGCCGCTCAAGGAGTGGTCCGACAGCGCCGCGGCTCCGCGGATCGGACGGCAGTCCGGGGGCTACGGCTCCGGCGGCTACCCGTCGGGGAGTTGGCGTCCCTCCCGCAAGCGCCCCGCGTGCCCCCATCCGAACCCCGGGCGGTACACGGCGGACAAACCGCTCAAGCAGGGCATGCGGATCGCGTTCTCCGGGGACACGTCCGTCGACCGCGAGCTGCTGGAGGACCGTGCCGTCGAGGCCGGGCTGCATGTCGCGACGAGCCTGTCGCGGCTCACCAGTCTGCTGGTGACCAACGACCCGGACTCCGGCACCTCAAAGGTGGTCAAAGCGCGTCAGTTCGGAACACCCGTGGTCGATGAGGCCGCGTTCGGGCAGCTCCTGCGGGACGTCGAACCCGCGTCGGAAGGGTGACGGGCGTACGGGTGATTGACGGGCGACTCGCCCCGCGCCCGCTCGATCGCACCGCCCCGGCACCCCACCCTGTGGCGCATGGCGAGATGCGAAGTATGCGGCAATGACTACGGAATGACCTTCGAGGTGCACGCGCAGGGCGCCGTGCACGTCTTCGACTGCTTCTCCTGCGCGATCCACCGGATGGCCCCGATCTGCGAGCACTGTCGCGTCCAGGTCATCGGCCAGGGTGTCGAGGTCGAGGGCCACTGGTACTGCGGCGCGCACTGCGCCCGCGCGGAGGGGAAGGCGGGGATCGTCGACAAGGTCTGAGCCCCGGCCCCGGCCCCGTCGCCCCGGACAGGGCATCGGGCGGCCCTCGGCGGGACCCTCCCGTCGGGGGCCGAATCATGCCGAGTACCGTCAATGGGGTGTACCGCTTCCTGTTGACCCGCCAGTGGGTGATCCTCACCCTCGTGGCCCTCGCGCTCATCCCGACGATGATCAAGCTGGGCTTCTGGCAGCTCCACCGGCACGAGCACAAGGTCGCTCTGAACACGGTGATCTCCGACTCGCTCGCCGCGAAGCCGGTTCCCGTGGAGACGGTCACCACGCCGGGCCGGCAGATCCGGGACGACGACCTGTACCGCCGGGTGACCGCGAAGGGCCGCTTCGACACCGCGCACGAAGAGGTCGTCCGCCGCCGCACCAACGCCGACGGCGAGGTCGGCTACCACGTCCTGACCCCGTTCGTCCTGACCGACGGCCGCGTCCTCATGGTCAACCGGGGCTGGGTACCGGCGGACGGCGCGCAGACCGCCTTCCCGAAGATCCCGGCCCCCGCCCCGGGCGAGATCACCGTCACCGGCCGGCTGATGGCCGACCAGACCACCGCCGAGAGCGGCATCAAGAACGTCCGGGGCCTGCCCGACCGCCAGGTCATGCTGATCGGCAGCGGGCAGGAGGCACAGCGGCTCGGCAAGGACGTCCTCGGCGGCTACGTCGAGCAGACCGCGCCCGCGCCCGAAGACGGCTCCCCCGAGCTGATCCCGGACCCCGAGCACAGCGACATCGGCCCGCACATGGCGTACGCGATCCAGTGGTGGCTCTTCTCCGCGGGCGTCCCCTTCGGCTGGGTGGTCCTGGTCCGCCGCGAGCGCCGCGACCGGGCGGAGTCCGCCGCCGCGCAGAGCGCCCCGGAGGCGGAACCCGCGGGCGTGTAGACCGGCGGGCTACAAACCGGCGGACGTACAGACCGGCCGGCGTACAGACCGGCACCCGGAGCCCCGCGGCTGCCCGCCGCACCGCGCCACGGGTGTCCACGCCACTCTGGCGGCCCGATTGACCGTCACTCCGGTCGGGAACCCGTCCACCGTGCACCGACGCATCGAGGACTACGCGCTCATCGGGGACGAACAGACCGCCGCTCTGGTGGGCCGCGACGGCTCCGTCGACTGGCTGTGCCTGCCCCGCTTCGACTCCGCGGCCTGCTTCGCGGCCCTGCTCGGCGACGAGGACAACGGTCACTGGCGGATCGCGCCCGAGGACGCCGGCGCGTGCACCCGGCGCGCCTACCGCCCCGACACCCTGGTGCTCGACACCGAGTGGGACACCGACGAGGGCTCGGTCCGGGTGACCGACCTGATGCCGCAGCGCGAGCACGCCCCCGATCTCGTACGCATCGTCGAAGGCCTCGGCGGCCGTGTCCGGATGCGCAGTCTGCTGCGGCTGCGGTTCGACTACGGCTCGGTCGTGCCGTGGATGCGCCGCTCGGACGGCCACCGGGTCGCGGTCGCGGGCCCGGACTCGGTGTGGCTGCGCAGCGAGCCGCCCGTGCACACCTACGGCAAGGACTTCCGTACGCACTCGGAGTTCACCGTGGAAGCGGGCGACAAGGTCGCCTTCGTCCTGACCTGGCATCCCTCGCACCGGCCCCGGCCGCCCTTGTGCGATCCCTTCCAGGCCCTGGAGACCAGCGTCCAGGACTGGAGGGCCTGGGCGGCGCGCTGCCGCTACGACGGGCCGCACCGGGACGCCGTCGTCCGCTCCCTGATCACCCTCAAGGCCCTCACCTACGCGCCGACCGGCGGCATCGTGGCCGCCCCCACCACCTCGCTGCCGGAGGAACTCGGCGGCGTCCGCAACTGGGACTACCGCTACTGCTGGCTGCGCGACTCCACCCTCACCCTCGGCGCGCTCCTGTCGGCCGGCTACCACGAGGAGGCCGAGGCCTGGCGCGACTGGCTGCTGCGCGCGGTCGCCGGCGACCCGGCGGCCCTGCAGATCATGTACGGCCTCTCGGGCGAACGCCGGCTGTCGGAGTACGAGATCCCCTGGCTGTCCGGCTACGCGGGCTCCTCGCCCGTCCGCGTCGGCAACAGCGCGGTCGAGCAACTGCAGCTCGACGTGTACGGAGAGGTCATCGACTCGCTGTCGCTCGCCCGGCGCTCGGGCCTGCCGTCCCGGCCCCACATGTGGCGGGTGGAGTGCGCCATGATGGAGTTCCTCCGGGTGGCGTGGCGGCAGCCCGACGAGGGGATCTGGGAGGTGCGCGGCCCGCGCCGGCACTTCGTGTACTCGAAGGTGATGGCCTGGGTGGCCGCAGACCGCGCCGTACGCACCTTGGAGGACGACCCGACCCTCGACGGCGACATCGAGGGCTGGCGGGCGATGCGCGACGAGGTGCACTGGGAGGTGTGCGAGCGCGGCTTCGACCCCGTCAGGAACACCTTCACGCAGTCCTACGGCTCACCCGAACTGGACGCCTCCCTGCTGCTCATCCCCCGCGTGGGTTTCCTGCCGCCCGACGATCCGCGGGTGGTCGGGACGGTCGACGCGGTCCGCGCGGAACTCGCCCGCGACGGCTTCCTGGTGCGCCGCTACAGCACCACGACGACGGCCGGCGTCGACGGGCTCCCGGGCGACGAGGGCACCTTCGTCGTCTGCTCGTTCTGGCTCGCGGACGCCCTGCATCTGACGGGCCGTACGCGGGAGGCGCGCGAGCTGTTCGAGCGGCTGGTCGGCCTCGCCAACGACCTGGGACTGCTGTCCGAGGAGTACGACCCGGTCGCGGGCCGTCAGCTCGGCAACTTCCCCCAGGCCTTCAGCCACATCGGCCTGGTGGTGTCCGCCCTCAGCCTGTTCGGCGTCGATGAGACGGTCGACGAATCAGTCGACGGGACGGCCGAGGAGACGGGGGAAGCACCAGGGGCCGTATCACCGGGATAGGGGAGGATGGGGCCATGGATCTTGGACTGAAGGATCGTGTGTACGTCGTCACGGGAGCCACCCGGGGCCTGGGCAACGCCGCCGCGCGCGAACTCGTCGCCGACGGCGCCAGGGTGGTCGTCACCGGGCGCGACGAGGAGAGCGCGGCCGGCGCCGCCGCCGCGCTCGGCCCGAACGCGATGGGCGTCGCGGCCGACAACGGCGCCGCCGAGACCCCGGCCCGGCTCATCGCCGGCGCCCGTGAGCACTTCGGCGGCTTCGACGGCATCCTGATCAGCGTCGGGGGACCGCCGCCCGGGTTCGCCGCGGACAACACCGACGAACAGTGGATGGTGGCGTTCGAGTCGGTCTTCCTCGGTGCTGTACGGCTGGCCCGCGCGGCCGCCGAGGAGCTCGGCGAGGGCGGTGTCATCGGCTTCGTGCTCTCCGGCTCGGTGCACGAGCCCATCCCCGGGCTCACCATCTCCAACGGTCTGCGTCCGGGCCTCGCCGGGTTCGCCAAGTCCCTCGCGAACGAGCTGGGCCCGCGCGGCATCCGCGTCGTCGGACTGCTGCCGTCCCGCATCGACACGGACCGCGTCCGCCAGCTCGACGGTCTGTCCGCCGACCCCGAGGCCACCCGCGCGGCCAACGAGTCCCGCATCCCGCTGCGCCGCTACGGCGCCCCGGAGGAGTTCGGCCGCGCGGCCGCGTTCCTGCTCTCCCCCGCCGCGTCCTACCTGACGGGCATCATGCTCCCGGTGGACGGCGGGATGCGGAGCGGGTTCTAGAACCCCGCGGTACGACGGAACGGGCGCCGCGCTCCGGGCCCCCCGGCGGGACCCGGGAGAACGCCGGGCGGGGTTCCAGACCCCGGCGGGGCACGGCGGGACGCCGGGCGGGTCTCCAGACCCCCGGCGAGGCACACCAGAACGCCGGACGGGTCTCCGGACACCCGGCGAGGCGCTGCGGGACACCGGGCCGGGGACCGCGGAACGCCGGGTGGGCTCCAGACCCCTGGTGGTGGCCCCCGGCCTGTCACGTCACGCGCTCGGCACGGTGCTTGACGCCGCGCAGCCGCACCTCCGCCGGGAGCGCGGCGAGGCCGGCCGAGTCCCGTGCGTGCGCGAGCGCCTCCACGGTCAGCAGCCGCAGCGCCTGCCCGGGGTCCACATGCGGTTCCAGCAGAAGCCGCACCCGCGCCTCGGGCAGAGTGCGCCGCCCGGTCAGGTGCACGTCGGCGCGGTCGACACCGCCCAGCCGGGCCGATTCGGCGGCCAGCACGCCCTCCAGGGCACGTCCGCGCAGCAGCGCGCCCGCCCCGTCACCGGTGTCGACGAGCACTTCGGCGAGCCGTCGGCGCCGTACGACGGCGACCAGCCACCACAGGGCGAGCAGCAGGAGCACCGCGAGCGCGGCGATGACGACGGGCCACCACCAGCCCTGGTCACGCCACTTGGTCCGTTCGGGCGTACTGAGCAGCACGTCGTGCCGCCCGTCGTGGATCCACCACGACGGGGGCCGTACGCCGAGTCCCACGGCGAGCACGGAGCCGCCGAGGACGAGCAGCACGAGCCCGATGAAGCCGATCAGTACGCGGTTGACGATCCGCAGCACGGACCTCACCCCTTCCGTCCGGGGCGCGCGACACGCACCGCCAGGGCGGGCGAACGGGACAGTCCCAGACCCTTGATGCCGTCGGCGAGGGTGGAGTCGAGGTCGGCGCGCACGTCGTCGAGCTCCCGGAAGTGCGACAACGCGCGGACGTCGACCTTCCGGCGCTTCACGCGCACGCGGACCGACTGCACACCGGCGACCTCCATGGCCCGGTCGCGGAGCGCCATCGCGGCGGCGCCCCGGTGCAGTCCGGCGCGGACGTCGGCGTGGGTGCGCCGCATCGGCAGCACGTCCCGCAGTCCCGGCGTGGCCGCGAGGACGATCAGCCAGAGTCCCAACGCGGCGGCGATTCCCGCGCCGACGAGGACCGCGGTGTCGTCGAGCGGCCGTTCGGCGAGCTGTTCCGCCAGCCAGGTCCGCCAGCGCAGCGCGGTCCGTCCGGCGCGCACGGCCACGACGTCGTACAGGAAAGCGCCCGCGGCGACGAGGATCAGGAGCGCGAGGATGCCGGCGGGGACGCGGCGCGCGGACCAGAACCGGCCCTGGCGGCCGTCCTCGTCGTTGGCGGTCCCCAGCGGTTCGTAGGCGGCGGAGGAGGCGGACTGCCCGAGGGCCCCCGCGCCGTCCCCCGCCTCCGGCTGCTCCGTCTTCTCCAGTACGGGCGTCCTGCGGGTGTCCTCGGAGCCCTGGGGCTCGCTCATTGCGTCCTCCCCTGTGCCGCGCCGGGCCCGGGTGTCAGATGCAGCCGCTCCACCTGGACGGCCACCTCGGGCACTTCCATCCCCGCCAACGCCTCTACCCGCTCGGCGACATGACGACGCACCTCGCCGCACTGGGCCCCGATGTCGGCGGGGTAGCCGAGTTCGAGGCTCACCCGGACCCGGGCGCTGTGCGTCGGGGTGCCGTCCGTGCCGCCGGAGCCCGACGCCTGGCGCCGTACGACGACCGACGCGTGCGGGGGGACGGCGTCGGCGGGCAGCGGAGGCAGCGCCTCGCGCGCCGCCCGCGACGCGATCTTCGCGACGACACGGTCGGCGATCCGGGTGGCGCCCCGTTCGGGCGGCGGGACCCTCGCGATGCCCGGTGTGGTCTCACCGAGCCGGTCGACATGACCTGGCACGCGTCACCGCCGCCGGTCGTCACGGGCGCGGAAGAAGTCGCCGATGTCCAGGTCCCCCTCCAGGAGCCGTCCGACGACGAACCCGACGGCCCCCAGGGCGGCCACCAGGAGGAAGGCGCCGAAGCCGCCGAAATACCCGGCGAAGCCCAGCGCCATTCCGGCGATCATGCCGATCACGGCCAAGCTCATGATGCGCTCCTCAGCAGTCGGTGGCCGCGTGATCACTCAGGGTGCGGTGGCCGGTTGTCCGGAGGCTCCGGGCGGCCCGGGGGTCACTGGAGCCGTGACTCCGGCTCCTCTTCCTCTTCCTCCGGAAGCTTCACGTCACTCACCGCGATGTTGACTTCCACCACTTCGAGCCCGGTCATGCGCTCGACGGCGGCGATCACGTTCTCGCGCACGGCGTGCGCCACGTCGGAGATCGACACTCCGTAGTCGACGACGATCTCCAGGTCGAGCGCCGTCTGCAGCTCTCCGACCTCGGCCTTCACACCCCGCGTCACGGATTTGGTGGAACCGCCCGGAACCCGGTCCCGTACCGCTCCGAAGGTACGGCTCAGCCCGCTGCCCATCGTGTGGACACCGACCACGTCCCGGGCGGCGAGCCCGGCGATCTTCTCCACGACACCGTCGGCGATCGTGGTCCGTCCCCGTGTGGCGGGATCTCCGCCGCCTCGCCGGGTGGGCTTGCGGGTCTGCTGGGACTCCTTCTCCGTGTCGGGGCTGTCCGTCCGGTTCCGCTCGCTCATGTCGGTCATCGCCGTACGTCCCTTTCGGTCGTCCTCCTCTGCTCACAGTAGGTCGGGTCGCGCGGTCGCGCGCCGTGGATGGGGCACGCTGGAGCAATGACGGCGGACCGGTGGACGCAGGCGGTACGGCAGCAGCTCGGGCTCGGCAGACTCCTGCCGCTGGGGCTCGCGCTCGACGGCGCGTGGATCACGGAGGAGGCGGCCTGGTCGGTGCTGCGGCGCGAGACGGCGGCCGTCGAGGGGGTACGGCTCGGGGCGCTGCGGATCGCGCTCGCCGACCCGGACCCGGCCGGCACTCCGGCCGTGCCGCCTCCGCCGAGCGCTCTGCCACCGGGTCCGCTGCGCGTCACCGCGGAGTTCCGGGTCTCGGTGGATCCCACGGCTCCGGGCGTGGAGCCCCTTCCGGCCGTCGCGGCCCGGCTGCGCCTGGCCGTCGTGTCCGCCGCGACACGGCTCCTCGGCCTCGACGTCACGGAGGTCGACCTGCGGGTGACGGACCTGCTGGAGGACGAGGCCGAGGACGAGGCGCCCACGGCACACCCGGCGGGCGACGTGAGGACGGCGCCCGTGCCGAAGGATCCCGGGGAGGCCCGGATCGCGTCGGTGGTTCTGGCCGTCCCAGGAGTCACCCGTCTGACGGACTCCCTGGGCCGGCCGGTCCACGTCGAGAGCGCGCCGACCGATGCGGAACCGGCCCTGCCGCGCCGCCACATCCGCGTCGAGCTGGAGGTGTCCGGGGACGAGCGCGCGGTGGATGTCGCACGGGCGGTCAGGGCCGCGGTCACCGAGGCCGCACAGGACACCCCGTCCGTGGCGGTACTGGTGACCGCCGTGAGCGAGGGCACCCGTCATCGGTGACCGTCGCGCGGGAAGGCACCCGTCATCGGGAGGCGTGACCCCGTAAGGCGGGGACGGCGTCAGCTCCGTACGGGGGTGAAGCGTGACCCCGTAAGGCAGGCCGCTCCGTACGGGGGTGAAGCGTGACCCCGTAAGGCAGGCCGCTCCGTACGGGGGTGAAGCGTGACCCCGTAAGGCGGCGGGCCGTGTCACCTCCGTAAGGGCGTGAGGCGTGCCCCGCGTACGGCGTGACCCTCGTACGGTGTAGAGCCCGGCCCGCACGGCGGGGCGTCCCCGCCGCACAGGGCCCTCGGGCCTTCGGGCCGGAGTGGCTAGTCGCCCACGCCCGCGAGGTCGCGGAGCCTGCGGGCCTGGGAGGCGCGTTCGGCGGTGCGCTGCTCCTCGTACGACCGCTCCTGGGCCCCGCGCAGCAGCGCCTTCGTCTCGATCACGGCGTCCCGGGGCGCGGCCAGCAGCGCCGCGGCGAGGTCGGCGACCGCGGCGTCGAGCTGCTCGCCGGGCACGGCGAGGTTGGCGAGCCCGGTGCGCTCGGCCTCCTCGGCCAGGACGAAGCGGCCCGTGGCGCAGATCTCGAGCGCGCGGGCGTACCCGACGAGGCCGACCAGCGGGTGCGTCCCCGTGAGGTCGGGCACCAGGCCGAGGCTGGTCTCGCGCATGGCGAACCGCACGTCGTCGGCGACGACGCGCAGGTCACAGGCGAGGGCGAGCTGGAACCCCGCACCGATGGCATGTCCCTGGACGGCGGCGATGGACACGAGGTCACTGCGCCGCCACCAGGTGAACGCCTCCTGGTACTCGGCGATGGTCGCGTCGAGCTCGGCGTCGGAGCCGCGCGCGAGGTCGATGAACGACGGTTCCCCGTCGAACCCCTCGGGTGTGAACGCCTGCCGGTCGAGCCCCGCGGAGAAGGACTGGCCCTCGGCACGCAGGACGACCACCCGGACGGAGCCCGGCAGTGACCGACCGGCCTGCGTCAAGGCCCGCCAGAGAGCGGGACTCTGGGCATTGCGCTTGGCCGGATTGGTCAGCGTCACCGTGGCGATCGCGTCGTCGACGGTGAGCCGTACGCCGTCCTTGTCGAGTACCGGGTCGAGGTCCTTGTCGAGCGAAGCCATGGGCTGCCTCCGATGGGTGCGGTCGGATCAGACGCGTACCTCGCGAAGACACGAGGAACGCACCTAAGTGACTGCACAGTAACCACCCGGTCGGTCACCCGACCGACCGGGTGGTCACCACCGAAGCCGATGGGGACGCCCGGCCTCAGGCCGAGGCGGCCTTCTTGCCCCGCGTCGCGCCGCCACGCCCTCGGAGCGTGACACCCGACTCGCTGAGCATCCGGTGGACGAAGCCATACGAGCGGCCGGTCTCTTCGGCCAGCGCTCGGATGCTCGCACCGGAGTCGTACTTCTTCTTCAGGTCTGCCGCGAGCTTGTCGCGCGCGGCGCCGGTAACCCGGCTGCCCTTCTTCAGAGTCTCGGCCACCCGGTCCTCCTCATGGGAAGTGCGCTCTGGACTCTCATGATCACCCCTTTCGGGCGTCATGGCCACCCATTCGGCAAGGTCCGTAAGACAAGGTTTTGACGACAGGAGTCCGTCCCCACGAACGGAATCAGGGATTCCGTCCGATGTCGCCGGTACCGCCGAACGGGTTCGTCCGCGAAGTGCCTGGTCAGCGACGCAAGACGGCCGAGCCCTTGGGAACAAAGGACTCGGCCGTGAAATCGATGTACGACACACCTCGGTACGAGGAGATCTCACACAGATGATGGATCACGGATCGGCCGAATGATCCATACGCAGTGGATCAGTCAATCGATCAAGCGGCGCGCACCCCCTCCTGGAGGCCGCGCGGGACTCAGGCGAGGGCCACCAGGTCGGCGTAGTCGGAGCCCCACAGGTCCTCGACACCGTCCGGCAGCAGGATGATCCGCTCCGGCTGGAGCGCCTCGACGGCGCCCTCGTCGTGGGTGACGAGGACGACGGCGCCCTTGTAGGTGCGCAGCGCGCCGAGGATCTCCTCGCGGCTGGCCGGGTCGAGGTTGTTCGTCGGCTCGTCGAGGAGCAGGACGTTCGCGGAGGAGACGACGAGGGTCGCGAGCGCGAGACGGGTCTTCTCGCCGCCGGACAGCACACCGGCCGGCTTGTCGACGTCGTCGCCGGAGAACAGGAACGAGCCGAGCGTCTTGCGGACCTCGACCAGGTCCAGGTCGGGGGCCGCGGAGCGCATGTTCTCCAGGACCGTGCGCTCGGGGTCGAGGGTCTCGTGCTCCTGCGCGTAGTAGCCGAGCTTCAGGCCGTGACCCTCTATGACCTCTCCGGTGTCGGGCTTCTCGGCGCCGCCGAGCAGCCGCAGGAGGGTCGTCTTGCCGGCACCGTTCAGACCGAGGATGACGACGCGGGAGCCCTTGTCGATGGCCAGGTCGACGTCCGTGAAGATCTCCAGGGAGCCGTACGACTTCGACAGGCCCTCGGCCATGAGCGGGGTCTTGCCGCAGGACGCGGGCTCCGGGAAGCGCAGCTTGGCGACCTTGTCGGAGACGCGGACCGCCTCCAGGCCGGCGAGCAGCTTGTCGGCGCGCTTGGCCATGTTCTGCGCGGCCACCGTCTTGGTGGCCTTGGCGCGCATCTTGTCCGCCTGCGAGTTCAACGCGGCGGCCTTCTTCTCGGCGTTCTGCCGCTCGCGCTTGCGGCGCTTCTCGTCGGCCTCGCGCTGCTGCTGGTAGAGCTTCCAGCCCATGTTGTAGACGTCGATATGGGCGCGGTTGGCGTCCAGGTAGAACACCTTGTTGACGACCGTCTCGACGAGGTCGACATCGTGGGAGATCACGATGAAGCCGCCGCGGTAGGTCTTCAGGTAGTCGCGCAGCCAGACGATCGAGTCGGCGTCGAGGTGGTTCGTCGGCTCGTCGAGCAGCAGGGTGTCGGCGTCCGAGAAGAGGATGCGGGCAAGCTCGATACGGCGGCGCTGACCGCCGGAGAGCGTGTGCAGGGGCTGGCCGAGCACCCGGTCGGGCAGGTTGAGCGCGGCGGCGATGGTGGCCGCCTCGGCCTCGGCGGAGTATCCGCCCTTGGTGAGGAACTCCGTCTCCTGGCGCTCGTACTGCCGCATGGCCTTGTCGCGGGTGGCGCCTGCGCCGTTGGCGATGCGCTGTTCGTTCTCGCGCATCTTGCGGATCAGGACGTCCAGGCCGCGGGCGGACAGGACGCGGTCACGGGCCAGGACGTCGAGGTCGCCGGTGCGCGGGTCCTGGGGCAGGTAGCCGACCTCGCCGGAGCGGGTGACGGTGCCCGCGGCGGGCTGGCCCTGGCCGGCGAGGACCTTGGTGAGCGTCGTCTTGCCCGCGCCGTTGCGGCCGACGAGGCCGATGCGGTCGCCCTTCGTGATGCGGAAGGTCGCGGACTCGATGAGGATGCGGGCGCCGGCGCGCAGCTCGATACCGGAGGCGGAGATCACGGACAGACTCCAGAGCGATGGGGTTGGCGGGGTGGGCGGCTGAGGCGTTCCCGCCGTCTAGTGCGCGAGGAGAATGGCCATGGGCCAAGTCTAACGGGGCCGTGCAACCACTTTTCCGGTGCGCACTGTGACACTCGCCCCCTTCCGGGATGCTCCGGACGCCCGGACCGGACCGGTCCGGCGGCCGGGTCCGGGGTCGCCCGTTCGGACCGCGGGCCGGGGCCGGGGGCCCGGGAGCGTACGAGGATGGCGCCACGGAGCGACGAAAGTGGTGTGCTCATGCGGTTCGACGACGACGCCGATCTGGACACCTCCGAGGTGCGGGACGTACGCGGCGCTCGCATCCCCGGCGGCAGGGCGACCCTCGGCGGCGGCCTCGCCGGTCTGATCGCCCTGGTCCTCGGGCTGCTCTTCGGGGTGGGTCCCGACCAGCTCGGGCTCACCTCGGACGGCGACCAGCCCGGAGCGTCCTCCTCCTCGCTCGCGCAGGTGCAGCGGACCTGTCTGAAGGGGCGGGACGCCAACGCCCGCGAGGACTGCCGGACCGTGGCGGTGGTCAACAGTGTCCAGGCCTACTGGGACCGGGAGTTCGCGCGCCGGGGCGGCACCTACACGCGCGCCCCGACGGTGTTCTTCGGCGGCCGGGTCGGCACCGCCTGCGGCACGGCGTCGTCGTCCGTCGGGCCCTTCTACTGTCCCGGTGACCGCAAGGTCTATCTGGATCTCGGCTTCTTCGACGATCTGCGGACGAAGTTCGGCTCCGGCGGGGGACCGTTCGCGCAGGCCTATGTCGTGGCGCACGAGTACGGACATCACGTGCAGAACCTGACGGGCACCCTGGCCGGCGCGCAGGACGGCGTGACCGGCGCGGACAGCGACTCGGTGAAGGTGGAACTCCAGGCCGACTGCTACGCGGGGGTGTGGGCGCGGCACGCGACCACCACACCGTCCTCG
The DNA here is from genome assembly GCF_042751995.1 of Streptomyces sp. NPDC059371. NCBI lineage: Bacteria > Bacillati > Actinomycetota > Actinomycetes > Kitasatosporales > Streptomycetaceae > Streptomyces > Streptomyces sp. NPDC059371. Next base: position 117,176 of record NZ_JBHYXD010000009.1, read on the forward strand.
TCGGGCAAGCCGCTGCTGACCTCGCTGACGGACACCGACATCCGCGACGGTCTGGACGCGGCGGCGGCTGTCGGCGACGACCGGATCCAGGAGCGGTACCAGGGCCGGGTGACGCCGGAGACCTGGACGCACGGGTCGGCCAAACAGCGGCAGCAGTGGTTCTACCAGGGCTTCACCAGCGGCGACATGGCGCAGTGCAACACCTTCCGGTGAGCGTGACCGTCCCGGTGATCCGGGCCGCGGGGCGTTGTCAGTGGCGGGTGCCAGACTGGGCAGCGGATCGGAATCCGGCAGTTTGTGACGAGACGGAGTGATCGGTATGGCCGGCACGAACGAGCGCCCGAGTATCTACCCCTCGATGCTGTACGCGGACGCGAAGGCGGCGATCAGGCAGCTCACGGAGGCCTTCGGCTTCACCGAGCTGGCCGTCTACGAGGGTGAGGACGGCTCGGTGACGCACGCCGAGCTGGTGCAGGGCAACGGCGCGGTGATGCTCGGCTCCAAGGGCCGCGGCGGCCGCTTCGACGAGGCGATGAAGAGCGCGGGCCCGTGCGGGGTGTACATCGTCGTGGACGACGTCGACGCACATCACCAGCGGGCCGTGGAGCACGGCGCGGAGATCCTGATGGCGCCCACCGACCAGGACTACGGCTCGCGGGACTACATGGCCCGCGACCTCGAGGGCAACATCTGGAGCTTCGGCACCTACGCCCCGGAGATAGGCGCGTAGGACCGCTCCGGGCTTCGGTCCGAGGCGGTCCCGGCCGGGCCGGTCAGCTCCCTCCGGTGTGCACCTGGAAGGCGGCCCGGCGTACGGCCTTGGCTAGCGCCGGGTCCGGGTGGGCGGCGGCCAGCGCGACCAGCACCTGCACGGTGCGCGGGTGCCCGACCGCGCGCACCTCGTCGAGGAGCGCGGGCACGGTGGGCTGCACCGCGGACTCCAGATGGCGGACCAGGAGCGGGGACTCGCCGTGGTCGGCGACGGCGGCGGCGGTGTCGACCCACAGCCAGGTGGACTCGGCGCGGGTGAGGACCTCGTGGGCGTCCTCGGGGTCGTAGCCGTCGTGCTCGGCGAGCCACAGCAGGGCGTAGGGGCGCAGTGAGGTCTCCTCGACCACCGCGCGCACGTCCGGTTCGGCGGGGGCGCCGACCACGCGCAGCGCCTCGAAGGCGAGGCCGCGGGTGAGGGCGTCCTCGCCGCGGGCCGCGTCGATGAGTTCGGTGACGGCGCCGCCGACCGGGCGGGCGGCGAGCCAGGCGCGGTACTCGGCGCGGGCGGCGTTGGGGCGGAGCTGGGCGCAGCCGCGGAGCATGTCCTCGGCGGACTGCTCGATGTTGCCGGCGGGGCTCTGCGCGGCGACGCAGATCTGCTCCAGCTTGACCCACACCGCCCAGCTTCCGAGCGCGGTGAGGGTGGCCTGTCCCTCGCCGTAGGTCAGGGCGCCGACGGAGGCGAGTGCCTGGAGGGCCCATTCGAGGAGCGGGGCGAGGGGGGCGTCCGGGACCTCGGCGGGTTCCGGGGCGGGGTCGGTCGCGGGGTCGGGGCCGTAGGAGATCTCGCAGCGCTCGGTGCGCAGTTCCGTGACGCGCTGCCCGAGAAGGTCGAGGAGCTGGTCCACGGGGACCGGTCCGGCGGAGAGCTGGAGGAAGGAGAGCACCTGGGGCATCGCGGAGACGACCTCGGCGACGGCCGCGGGCTCGCGGTCCACCGGTTCGGGGTACGCGAGGGACCAGGCGTCGAAGAGGGCGACCCAGCCGCGCAGGACGGCGCTGTCGTCGCGGCTCCAGGCGCGAAGCCGCCATCCCGGGCGGGCGTCGCCGCCGTGCACCTCGATGAGGCCGGCCAGGCGGGCGGTGTCCCAGTCGGCGCGGACCTGGACCGGGGTCAGTCCGAGATCCGTCGCGGCCCGTTCGGCGGTGGCGTCGGAGAGGGTGCCCTTGCCGTCGGGGTTCGCGCTGTCGCGCCCCGGGCGCAGGGCGGCGTCGGCCCAGCGCGCCACGCGGGCAGCGTCGGACAGGCCGGTGCGCGCCATGCGGGCGAGTTCCGCGGGCGGCGGTGTGCCTTCCGGCGGGCGCGGTGCGGGGCGGCGGGTGCGGCGCTGGGTCACCGCTCGGGGAGCGGTCGCGAGGGACCGCGGGCTGACGAGTCGGAGCCTGGAGTCGCGCGGGTTACGGGACGTCACGGGTGCAGTCTTGCGGTTGACAGTCCGAAAACCCAAACGGAATGCCGTCGCGGGCCGCGGGGGCGCTGGGAGCGGGGGCCTCCCGGGGGGCCCGGCGCGCGGGAACGAGGGCCGCGCGGAGTTGTCGGGGACCCAACCGGAAGCCCGTCTCCGCGGCGGCCGGGGCGCTTACATCAGAGGGGTGAGGAACCGGCGCAGGGCTTCTTCGTAGGTCGCCGGGTCGGCGTTCCACATGGCGCCGTGCGGGGCGTTCGGGACGGTGTGCAGGGTGACCAGGTCGGGCCGGCTCGCGGCGAGGCGGCGGGAGGCGCCCCAGGGGGCGATGCCGTCGTCGGGGCCGTGCACCAGCAGGGTGGGCACCTTGACCTGGTCGGGGTGCGCGGCGTGGGCGATGCGGTCTCCGCGTACGCCGGTGCGGCCCTGTGCGGCGCGCACGGCGAGCGGCAGCAGGAAGGCCGGGGTGTGGCGGGCGCCGGCGAGGGCGCGCAGCGTGGTCTCCCAGTCGAGGACCGGTGAGTCCAGGACGAGCCCGGAGATGCGCTCGCGCAGCGCGGAGTGGGCGGCGGCACGCAGGGCCATCGTGGCGCCGGTGGACCAGCCGTACAGGACGACCCGCTCGGCGCCGAACCGCACGGCGTACCGGATGGCCGCGTCGAGGTCGCGCCACTCGGTCTCGCCGAGGTGGTTCAGGCCGTCGGGCGGGCGGGGGGCGCCGAGGTCGCCCCGGTAGGCGAGGTCGAGGACGGGGAAGTGCCGTCTGTTCAGGAACCCCATCAGGTTCATGGGGTGTTCCCGGGTGCTGCCCAGGCCGTGCACGGTGATGACCCAGGTGTCGCGGACCGCGGGCACGAACCAGGCGGGCAGTGCGCCGAGTTCGCCGGGCACGTCGACGTCGGCGTGTTCGAGTCCGAGGGCGGACCCGGGGTCGCCGACGTACAGGTTCGGGGTCAGCCACACCTTGTCGCCGGGCTCCAGGGAGCCGTGGGTGACGCGTTCGAGGCTGCGTACGACGGTGTCGGCGGTGTGGGGCACGGAGTTCTGGAGGGGGCCGACGACCGCGTGCGAGCCGTCGCCCGCGAGGCCGTAGGTTCCCGGGCGCCGGGACGCGAGGGCCCTGGTGAGGGTGATTCCGCCCGACGTCGTGGCGTGCACGGTGAGCCGGGGCTCGGTGGGCAGAGGCTTGCCGGGCCTCGTCTTCAGCGCGGCGTCGCTGGCGAACCGGCCCGCCGCCACGGAGGCCGCGCCCGCGGCTATGGCTACGGTGACGGCCGCTGCCGTGGCTCTTAGGGTGCGCACTCGACCAGTTTCCCGGGGGACCCGGCCATCGGCCAGCGGGAGCGCGCCAAGGGGTGACGGACGGCCCTCCGCGCCCCCTCCGCAGCGGGGCGGCGCGGAAGGGGCCTGGTGCGGTGCGCCGGGCGTGGTGCGGGCGGGCCTCAGGTCTGCTGGCCGTAGCCCCGCAGGCGCTCGCCGGCTTCCTCGAGCTGGGCCGGGGAGAGCAGGGCGGGGGTGAGGCCCGGGACCGAGGCGGACAGGAGCCAGACGCGGCACATCCATTCGAGCTGGGCCGTGCGGTCGTACGCCTGGTCCAGCGTGGTTCCGTGGGCGATGGTGCCGTGGTTCCGGAGGAGGCAGGCGGTGCGGCCGGACAGGGCCCGGAGGGTGTTCTCGGCCAGCTCCGGTGTGCCGTAGGCCGCGTAGGGGGCGACGCGGACCGGGCCGCCGAGGGCCGCCGCCATGTAGTGGACGAGCGGGAGTTCGTGGACGAGGAGCGAGACGGCCGTCGCGTGCGGTGCGTGGGTGTGGACGACGGCCCGCGCCTCGGTCGCGCGGTACACCGCGAGGTGCATGGGCAGTTCGCTGGTCGGGCGCAGCGAACCGAGCACCTGCCGGCCGTCGAGGGCGACGCCGGTGATGTCGTCGTGCGTCAGCCGGTCGTAGGGGACGCCGGTGGGGGTGACCAGGACGGTGTCGCCGACGCGGACCGAGACGTTGCCGGACGTTCCGACGACCAGCCCGTCGGCGACCGTGCGCCGGGCCGTGGAGACCAACTCGTCCCAGGCCCGCCGGAGCCCGTCCGGCCCGTCATACGCGACCGAACCGCCGGGTGCGGAGGGCTCGGCGGGCTCGGCGGGCTCGGTGGGGGCGGTGGGGGCGACCGGCCCGTCCGGTTCGGCGGGCTCCCCGGGAGTCCGTACCCGCTCGGGCCCGCCCGGTGTGTCCTGGTGCCGCTCAGTCATGACGCGATCCTGCCAGCCACCGCTTTCCCCGCACCCCGCGCGGGCGTGCTTCAGGACGGATGCGGGAGGGATCGGCCCGCCAAGACCCCACGGTTGTATGTGATTTACATCACGTCACATCCATGGAACACCGACGTCACCCCGGGTCGGACATTTACCGCGGATCACACCCCGTGGTCGGCCTGCTACGACCCGGCAGCACCCGCACACCCCCAGGGGGCGACCCTCTCGGGCCCTCGGGAGCTGTGACGACGGCTACAACCTGCGGGTGACACGGATCTCACCGCCCGAACCCGCCCCGAACCGAACGATTCATCCGAGGCACCGACCCCAAGCGGAGTACGGAATTCCGAATCCGTTCGAAGCCGTCGAGCCGCGCCTCGACACAAGCGGAATGACAATCCACCGTTCAGGACACCATGCAGCCCGACCCAGTTCATCTTCCGTTCATCCAGGTTGCCTACGGTCCACCTGCCACTGACGTCCAACAGAAGCCTGGGTAAATGGAACACATCACGCTCCTCCTCGGAATCGTGATCGTCACCGCTCTCGTGTTCGATTTCACGAACGGTTTCCACGACACCGCCAACGCGATGGCCACCACCATCTCGACCGGCGCACTCAAGCCCAAGGTCGCGGTGGCCATGTCCGCCGCCCTCAACCTTGTCGGCGCCTTCCTCTCCGTCGAGGTCGCCAACACGATCTCCAAGGGCCTCGTCGACGAGACAGGCATCCGGCCAGAGGTGATCTTCGCCGCGCTCGTCGGCGCGATCCTCTGGAACCTGGTGACGTGGCTCGTCGGGCTCCCGTCCAGCTCCTCGCACGCCCTCATGGGCGGCCTGGTCGGCGCCACCATCGCGTCCGCCGGTACCGGCGCCGTGCACGGTGACGTCCTGGTCGGCAAGGTGCTTCTGCCCGCCGTCGCCGCCCCGGTCGTCGCCGGTCTGGCCGCCATGCTCGCCACCCGGCTGTCGTACAAGCTGAGCGGTGGCGCCGACACCAAGGCCACCAAGAAGGGCTACCGCGCCGGCCAGATCGCCTCCGCGGGCCTGGTCTCGCTGGCCCACGGCACCAACGACGCGCAGAAGACGATGGGCATCATCACCCTGGCCCTGGTCGCCGGTGGCGCCGTCGCTCCCGACTCGGACCCGCCGGTCTGGGTCATCCTCTCCGCCGGTCTCGCCATCGCGCTCGGCACCTACCTGGGCGGCTGGCGCATCATCCGCACGATGGGCAAGGGCCTGACCGACCTTCAGCCGCAGCAGGGCTTCGCCGCCCAGACCAGCGCGGCGACGGTCATCCTGGCCTCCTCGCACATCGGCTTCTCCCTCTCCACCACGCACTCGGTCTCCGGTTCCGTGATGGGCGCGGGTCTCGGCCGCAAGGGCGGTGTGGTCCGCTGGTCCACCGCCACCCGCATGGTCGTCGCCTGGGTCCTCACGCTGCCCGCCGCAGCCCTGGTCGGCGCCGGTGCCGAGTGGGTGACCGGTTTCGGTGCCTGGGGCACCGCGCTCGTCGCCGCGTTCCTGGTCGGCTCCAGCTTCGCGATCTGGCGCCGCTCGCGCCGCGAGGTGATCGACCACAACAACGTGAACGACACCGAGGAGCCCGCCGGTGTGGTGACGCAGGCCATCGCCGCCGTCACCCCGCCCCCGGCCGGCACCGTGGCCGAAGGCCTCACGGCCACCATCCCGGCTCCGGCCGAGCCCACGGTGAACCCGTCGGCGCCGTCCCGAGTGGCCTGAGAACCGAAGGAAGAAACAGCATGAGCATCGACTGGTCAGCCCTCGGGTCCGTCTTCGGGGTCAGCCTCGGAGTGACCGTGGCCCTCGTCGCCCTCTTCACCCTCGGTGTCGCCGGCCTCTCCAAGAAGGAGTCCGCCCAGGGCGGTTCCGCGGTCGCGGCGGCCACCGGCGCGTACGTCTGCTTCGCGGCCTGCGCCGCGGCGGTGGCGTACGGCATCTCTCTGATCATCACCAAGTAGCCCGGCGGCGGCCCGGAACCGGGCTGCGCCGAGCGGTACCGCGCGTGGGGTGCGGGACGGATCACCGTCCCGCACCCCACGCGTATGTGGGCCTGCGCACACTGTCCCTCCGCAGGTCAACAGCCAGTTGACGGCCGTTCTCACCCCGTGGTGGACTGCCGGAGCCAAGTACGGCGGCATGAGAGGAAGCCGGTGCGAATCCGGCGCGGTCCCGCCACTGTCATCGGGGAAGAAACTCCCCGGGAGCCAGGAACTCTCACCGCCGGTCTCGTCGAACCAGGGCGTGGACACCCTGAGTGAGGACATATCGCCATGCGCGGCTGCCCGTTGCCCGTTTCACTGAGTACGAGGGTTCCGCTCCACCCCACGGCCGGCTGACCCCGTGCGTGCCGATCGCGTCTTCGCGTACGGCGCCGCCGCCGGCCTTCTCGGCGACCTGCTGCTCGGCGATCCCCGCCGAGGGCATCCGGTCGCCGCTTTCGGGCGGGCCGCCGCGACCGTCGAACGGACACTGTGGCGGGACCACCGCGGGTGGGGCGCGCTGCACACGGCCGTCTGCGTCGGCGGCGCCACCGGACTGGCCGCGCTCGCGAGCCGTACCGTACGCCGCTCCCGTACCGCCTCGATCGCCCTGACCGCCGCCGCCACCTGGGCCGTCGTCGGAGGCACCTCCCTCGGCCGCGAGGCGCGGGCGATCGGCGGCCCGCTCGCGGCCGGTGACCTCGGCGCGGCCCGGGAGCGGCTGCCGCACCTGTGCGGACGCGATCCGCAGGCGCTGGACGCCGACGGTGTCGCGCGCGCGGTCGTCGAGTCCGTCGCCGAGAACACCTCCGACGCCGTCGTGGGCGCTCTGGTCTGGGGCGCGGTCGGCGGTGTGCCCGGACTCGTCGCCTTCCGCGCCGTGAACACGCTCGACGCCATGGTCGGACACCAGTCCCCCCGCTACCGGCGCTACGGCTGGGCCTCCGCCCGGCTCGACGACCTGGCCGGATGGCCGGGAGCCCGGCTGACCGCCGTCCTCGCGGCCGTGGCCGGACCCGATCCGCGCGGTGCCCTGCGGGCCTGGCGCTCGGACGCCCGCAAGCATCCGAGCCCCAACGCAGGACCCGTGGAGGCCTCGTTCGCGGGCGCGCTCGGCGTGCGGCTCGGCGGCACCCTCTCGTACGGCGGACGGGTCGAGCACCGGCCCGTGCTCAACGGCGCGGGGCGCGCCGTCCACGTCCACGACATCGAACGGGCCGTACGGCTCTCCCGGCGCGTCGGCTGGCTCGCGCTCGGCGTGAGCGCCGCCGGCCGGATTCTGCTCACCGGAGCCGGACGGGTTCCGTCCACCAGGAAGGGACGCACCGCATGAGCGGCGGGCTGCTGATCGCCGGGACCACCTCCGACGCGGGCAAGAGCGTCGTGACCGCCGGGATCTGCCGGTGGCTGGCGCGCCAGGGCGTCAAGGTCGCGCCCTTCAAGGCGCAGAACATGTCCCTGAACTCGTTCGTGACGCGCGAGGGCGCCGAGATCGGGCGGGCGCAGGCCATGCAGGCGCAGGCCGCCCGCGTGGAGCCGACCGCGCTGATGAATCCCGTGCTGCTCAAGCCGGGCAGCGACCGCAGCAGTCAGGTCGTCCTGATGGGAAAGCCGGTGGGCGAGATGAGCGCCCGCGGGTTCTTCGGGACGGCCGGGTCCGTGGCGGACCCCTCGTCAGGTGCCGTGCCGACCGGGGACCGGCTGCGCGGGGGGCGCCAGGAAGCACTCCTCGCCACCGTCCTCGACTGTCTGGCGCAGTTGCGGGGCACGTATGACGCGGTGATCTGTGAAGGGGCCGGCAGCCCGGCCGAGATCAATCTGCGGCGCACCGACATCGTGAACATGGGGGTGGCGCGGAACGCGGGGCTCCCCGTGCTCGTCGTCGGCGACATCGACCGGGGCGGGGTGTTCGCCTCGTTCTTCGGGACGGTCGCCCTGCTGTCCCCCGAGGACCAGGCGCTCGTCGCCGGTTTCCTCGTCAACAAGTTCCGCGGTGACGTGAGTCTGCTGGAGCCGGGGCTCGACATGCTGCACGGCCTCACCGGGCGGCGCTCGTACGGCGTGCTGCCGTTCCAGCACGGACTCGGCATCGACGAGGAGGACGGACTGCGGGTCTCGCTGCGCGGGGCCGTCCGCGAGTCGGCGGTCTCCTCCCCCGTCGGCGAGGACATCCTGCGGGTCGCCGTCTGCGCGGTCCCGCTGATGTCCAACTTCACCGACGTGGACGCGCTGGCCGCCGAACCGGGCGTCGTCGTGCGGTTCGTGGACCGAGCCGAGGAACTGGCCGACGCCGATCTGGTCATCGTTCCCGGGACCCGGGGCACGGTGAAGGCCCTTCAGTGGCTGCGCGAGCGCGGCCTCGCCGACGCGATCGCGCGCCGGTCCGCCGAAGGACGCCCCGTGCTGGGGATCTGCGGCGGCTTCCAGCTTCTCGGCGAGCGCATCGAGGACGAGGTCGAGTCCCGCGCCGGCCGGGTCGAGGGGCTCGGACTCCTCCCCGTACGCGTGCGGTTCGCGCGGGAGAAGACGCTGGCGCGGCCGGTCGGCGAGGCCCTCGGCGAGCATGTCGAGGGGTACGAGATCCATCATGGCGTCGCCGAGGTGACCGGCGGCGAAGCGTTCATCTCCGACGGCCACGGACACAGCCTGGACGGCTGCCGGGCCGGCTCCGTCTGGGGCACGCACTGGCACGGCTCCCTGGAGTCGGACGGTTTCCGGCGGGCCTTCCTGCGCGAGGTGGCCGCCGCCGCGGGCCGCCGCTTCGTGCCGGCCCCCGACACGTCGTTCGCGGCGCTGCGCGAGGAGCAGCTCGACCGGCTCGGCGACCTGATCGAGGAACACGCGGACACGGACGCGCTCTGGCGGCTCATCGAGTCCGGCGCACCGCAAGGACTGCCCTTCATTCCACCGGGAGCACCCGCATGAGCACAGTGTTGTTGTTGTCGACCGCCGACACGGATCTGCTGGCGGCCCGCGCCAGTGGCGCCGCCTACCGGATCGGCAACCCGAACCGGGTGGACGTCACGGGCGAACTCCCCTCGCTCGTCGAGGGCGCGGACCTCGCCGTCGTACGGCTGCTCGGCGGCAAGCGGGCCTGGGAGGACGGGCTGGCCTTCCTGAAGGCGTCCGGGATCCCGACCGTGCTGCTGGGCGGCGAGTCCGTCCCGGACGCCGAGCTGATGGCCGAGTCGTCGGTGCCCGCGGGCGTCGTCGCGGAGGCGCTGCGCTATCTCGTCGAGGGCGGTCCGGCCAACCTGGCCGAGCTGGCCCGGTTCCTCTCGGACACCGTGCTGCTCACGGGTGAGGGCTTCGAGGAGCCGCGGAAGTCGGCGGAGTTCGGCGTCCACGGCGAGCACGCCTTCGTCGAGGGCAGGCCGACCGTCGGCGTGCTGTTCTACCGGGCGCACGAACTGTCCGGGAACACCGCGTTCGTGGACACGCTGTGCGAGGCGATCGAGGCACGCGGCGCCAACGCCCTTGCCGTGTACTGCGGTTCGCTGCGCGGAGCCGACCCGGGCCTGTACGAGATCCTCGGCCGGGCCGACGCGCTGGTGGCCACCGTCCTCGCGGCGGGCGGCACCCACGCCTCGCAGGCGTCCGCGGGCGGCGACGAGGAGGCCTGGGACATCGGGGCGCTCGCCGACCTCGACATCCCCGTGCTCCAGGGTCTCTGCCTGACCTCGTCGAAGGCCGCCTGGGACGCTTCGGACGCGGCCCTGTCCCCCATGGACGCGGCGATGCAGGTCGCCATCCCGGAGTTCGACGGCCGTCTGATCACCGTGCCGTTCTCCTTCAAGGAGCAGGGCCCGGACGACGTCCCGGTGTACGTCGCCGACCCCGAGCGGGCCGCGCGTGTCGCCGGAATCGCCCTGCGGCACGCCCTGTTGAAGCACAAGCCGAACGCGGAGAAAAAGCTCGGGATCGTCTTCACCGCCTACCCGACCAAGCACTCGCGGGTCGGCAACGCGGTCGGCCTCGACACCCCCGCCTCCGCCGTACGGGTCCTCGACGCGCTCCGGGACGCGGGCTACGCCCTGACCGAATACCCCGACAACGGCGACGAGTTGATCCACCGGCTCATCGCGGCCGGCGGCCACGACGTCGAGTGGCTGACCGAGGACCAGCTCGCCGCCGCCCCCGCGCGGGTGCCGCTCGCCGACTACCAAGCCTGGTTCGAGACCCTCGACCCCGCGCTGCGCGAGGGCATGCTGGAGGCCTGGGGCGAGCCGCCGGGCTCCCTCTACGTCGACGGCGACGACATCGTCCTCGCCTGCCTGGAGTTCGGGAACGTCGTCGTGATGATCCAGCCTCCGCGCGGCTTCGGCGAGAACCCGATCGCGATCTACCACGACCCCGACATGCCGCCCTCGCACCACTACCTGGCCGCCTACCGCTGGCTGGAGAACAGTTTCGGCGCGGACGCGGTCGTGCACATGGGCAAGCACGGCACGATGGAGTGGCTGCCGGGCAAGGGACTCGGGCTCAGCGGGGGCTGCGCGCCCGACGCCGTCCTCGGCGAACTCCCCCTCGTCTACCCGTTCATCGTCAACGACCCCGGTGAGGGCACGCAGGCCAAGCGCCGCGGGCACGCCACCGTGGTCGACCACCTCGTGCCGCCGATGGCCCGCGCCGACACCTACGGCGACCTCGCGAAGCTGGAGCAGCTCCTCGACGAGTACGCGCTGGTCTCCGACCTGGACCCGACGAAGGCCCCGGCGGTCCGCGCGCAGATCTGGACGCTGGTCAAGGCGGCCGAGCTCCACCACGACCTGCATGTCGACGACCAGCCCGACGACGGCGACTTCGACGCGTTCGTGATGCACATCGACGGCTATCTGTGCGAGATCAAGGACGTGCAGATCCGCGACGGTCTGCACATCCTGGGCGGCGGCCCGGAGGCCGAACCGCGGGTGAACCTCGTGCTGGCCGTGCTGCGCGCCTCGCAGGTGTGGGGCGGCGCGGCGAACGCGCTGCCCGGTCTGCGCGCCGCGCTCGCGGAGCATTTCGGCCTGGTGGAGAAGGAGTTGCTGGCCGAGCCGGGCGCTCCGGTGAAGGCGGCCGTCGAGCTGACGGACCTCGTCGAGGGCCCGGCCCGTACGGCGGCCGACGCGATCGACCTGCTGGAGCAGCTCTGCCGCCGGGCGGCGCTCGGCATGGAGGAGCGGGGCTGGGACCCGGCCGCCGTGCCCGCGCTCGTGCGGGACGTCCTCGGCACCGAACTCCCCGACGCCGTCGCGGTGCTTGAGTTCGCCTGCCGCGAGGTGGTGCCGCGGCTCGCCCGGACGACGGACGAGATCGGACACATCCTCAAGGCCCTGGACGGCGGTTACATCCCGGCGGGCCCGTCGGGGTCACCGACCCGCGGGCTCGTCAACGTCCTGCCGACCGGCCGCAACTTCTACTCGGTCGACCCCAAGGCGATTCCGTCCCGGCTGAGTTGGGAGGTCGGCCAGTCCCTCGCGGACTCGCTCGTGCAGCGCTACCTCCAGGACACCGGCGACTACCCGACATCGGTCGGGCTGACGGTGTGGGGCACGTCGGCCATGCGCACCCAGGGCGACGACATCGCGGAGATCCTCGCGCTGCTCGGCTGCCGCCCGGTGTGGGACGACGCCTCGCGGCGGGTCACCGGCTTCGAGATCGTCCCGCTCGACGAGCTCGGCCGCCCCCGCATCGACGTCACGGTCCGTATCTCCGGGTTCTTCCGGGACGCCTTCCCGCACGTGGTCGGGCTCCTGGACGACGCCGTACGGGCGGTCGCCGAGCTGGACGAGCCCGCCGACCGGAACTTCGTGCGCAGGCACGCCGACGAGGACACCGCCGAGCACGGCGACCGGCGGCGTGCGACCGCCCGTATCTTCGGCTCCAAGCCGGGCGCGTACGGCGCCGGGCTGCTGCCCCTGATCGACGCCCGCAACTGGCGCTCCGACGCCGACCTCGCCGAGGTGTACGCCGTCTGGGGCGGCTACGCCTACGGACGCGGGCTCGACGGACGGGCCGCGCGCGGGGACATGGAGACGGCGTTCCGGCGGATCGCGGTGGCGGCGAAGAACGTCGACACCCGCGAGCACGACCTCGTCGACGCCGACGACTACTTCCAGTACCACGGCGGCATGGTCGCGATGGTCCGCCACCTCACCGGGGCCTCCCCCGAGGCGTACGTCGGCGACTCGGCCGTCCCCGACCAGGTCAAGACCCGCACGCTGGGCGAGGAGACGCACCGGGTCTTCCGGGCCCGGGTGGTCAACCCGCGCTGGATGGCCGCGATGCGCCGCCACGGCTACAAGGGCGCCTTCGAGATGGCGGCGACCGTCGACTACCTCTTCGGGTACGACGCCACCGCCGGGGTCGTGGACGACTGGATGTACGAGAAGCTCAGCGCGGAGTACGTCTTCGACGCGGAGAACCGGGACTTCATGAAGAAGTCCAACCCCTGGGCGCTGCGCGGGATCACCGAACGGCTGCTGGAGGCCGCCGACCGGGGGCTGTGGGCCGAGCCGGACGCGGACACGCTGGAGCGGCTGCGCGCCACCTATCTGGAGCTCGAAGGCGACTTGGAGGGCGACGACCAGTGAGTACCCCGTTCCCGTTCACGGCGGTGGTCGGCCAGGACGACCTGCGGCTCGCGCTGCTGCTGAACGCCGTGTCGCCCGCCGTGGGCGGCGTGCTCGTGCGCGGCGAGAAGGGCACCGCCAAGTCGACGGCGGTGCGCGCCCTTTCGGCGCTGCTGCCGGAGGTGGCGGTCGTGCCCGGCTGCCGTTTCTCCTGCGATCCGGCCGCCGCCGACCCGGCGTGCCCGGACGGGCCGCACGAGTCGGGGTCCGGCGCACAACGCCCCGCCCGGATGGTCGAGTTGCCCGTCGGCGCCTCCGAGGACCGGCTGGTCGGCGCCCTGGACATCGAACGGGCGCTCGCGGAGGGCGTGAAGGCCTTCGAGCCGGGGCTGCTGGCCGACGCCCACCGCGGGATCCTGTACGTCGACGAGGTCAACCTTCTCCACGACCATCTGGTCGACCTGCTGCTGGACGCGGCCGCGATGGGCGCCTCGTACGTGGAACGCGAGGGTGTCTCCGTACGGCACGCCGCGCGGTTCCTGCTCGTCGGGACCATGAATCCCGAAGAAGGCGAGCTGCGGCCGCAGTTGCTCGACCGGTTCGGGCTGACCGTCGAGGTGGCCGCCTCGCGCGAGCCCGATCAGCGGGTCGAGGTCGTGCGGCGCAGGCTCGCCCACGACGACGACCCGGCCGGCTTCGCCGCGCGCTGGGCCGACGAGGAGGCCACCGTGCGGGCGCGGATCGTGGCGGCCCGCGCACTGCTGCCCTCCGTGCGACTCGGGGACGGGCCGCTGCGGCAGATCGCGGCGACCTGTGCCGCCTTCGAGGTGGACGGCATGCGCGCCGACATCGTGATGGCCAGGACCGCGACCGCGCTCGCCGCGTGGGCGGGACGGACCGAGGTGATCGCCGAGGACGTGCGGCAGGCGGCGCTGCTCGCGCTGCCGCACCGGCGGCGCCGCAACCCCTTCGACGCGCCCGGCCTCGACGAGGACAAGCTCGACGAGACGCTGGAGGAGTTCGGCGGCTCGGACGAGGACCCCTCCGGCGAGGGTTCCTCCGACGACGACCCGGACCCGGACCCGGACGGGCCGGGCGGGGGCGGGCAGCCTCCTCAGGACGGTCCGGACGACGACTCCCCCGCCGGTGACGTCCCGGCGCAGGGCGAGCCCTCGGACGACGGGAAGGCACCGGCCGGACAGGGCGGCGAGCAGTCGCCCGTACGGGCCGCCGAGCCCTTTCGCACGAAGGCGCTGAGCGTGCCGGGGCTCGGCGAGGGCGCGGCCGGGCGGCGCTCGCGGGCGCGGACCGAGCACGGCCGCACGACCGGGGCACGGCGGCCCCGGGGAACGCTCACCAAGCTCCACCTGGCGGCGACCGTACAGGCGGCGGCCCCGCATCAGCGGGCGCGCGGGCGGTCGGGCCGTGGTCTGGTCGTACGGCGGGACGATCTGCGGCAGGCGACGCGGGAGGGCCGCGAGGGCAACCTCGTGCTGTTCGTCGTGGACGCCTCCGGGTCGATGGCGGCGCGGCAGCGGATGGGCGCGGTCAAGGGAGCGGTGCTGTCGCTGCTGCTCGACGCCTACCAGCGGCGGGACAAGGTGGGCCTGGTGACCTTCCGCGGTTCGGCCGCGGAACTCGCGCTGCCGCCGACCTCCTCGGTGGAGGCCGCCGCGGCCCGGCTGGAGTCGCTGCCGACGGGCGGCCGCACTCCGCTCGCGGCCGGACTGCTGAGGGCCCACGAGGTACTGCGGGTGGAACGCCTGCGGGACCCGGCACGCCGGGCACTCGTCGTGGTGGTGACGGACGGGCGCGCCACGGGCGGTCCCGAGCCGGTGGCGCTGGCCGGGCGCGCGGCACGGCTGTTCGCGGCCGAACAGATCGCCTCGGTGGTCGTGGACTGCGAGAGCGGACCGGTCAGGCTCGCTCTCGCGGGCCGGCTCGCGGGTGAACTGGGTGGAACCGCGGTGACGTTGGACGAGCTGCGGGCCGATTCCATCGCCGGCCTCGTCCGGGATGTACAGGGTGCGCAGGGTGCGCACGGGACTTCGAGGAGGGCCGCGTAGTGCCGCAGGGACAGCCGAGTGTCGTACCGGACGACGGCCTGACGACCCGTCAGCGTCGTAACCGGCCGCTGGTCGTCGTGCACACGGGGATCGGCAAGGGCAAGTCGACGGCCGCGTTCGGGCTCGCGCTGCGCGCCTGGAACCAGGGGTGGCCCATCGGGGTGTTCCAGTTCGTCAAGTCGGCGAAGTGGAAGGTCGGCGAGGAGAACGCGCTGCGCGTGCTCGGGGCCTCCGGCGAGGGCGGGACCGTCGACTGGCACAAGATGGGCGAGGGCTGGTCCTGGGTCCAGCGCGACGCGCAGATGGACAACGAGGAGAAGGCCCGTGAGGGCTGGGAGCAGGTCAAGCGCGACCTGGCCGCCGAGACGTACAAGCTGTACGTGCTCGACGAGTTCGCGTACCCGATGCACTGGGGATGGATCGACACCGACGAGGTCGTGGCGGTGCTGCGGGACCGTCCCGGCACCCAGCACGTCGTGATCACGGGGCGCAACGCCCCGGAGAAGCTGGTCGAGCTGGCCGATCTCGTGACCGACATGTCGAAGGTCAAGCATCCGATGGACACCGGCCAGAAGGGCCAGAGGGGCATCGAGTGGTGACGTCCGTTCCCCGGCTGGTGGTCGCCGCGCCCTCCTCGGGCAGCGGCAAGACCACCGTCGCCACGGGGCTGATGGCGGCCTTCGCCGCGCGGGGGCTCGCCGTGTCCCCGCACAAGGTGGGGCCCGACTACATCGACCCCGGCTATCACGCGCTCGCCACGGGACGCGTGGGACGCAATCTCGACGCGTATCTGTGCGGCACGGAGCTGATCGGCCCGCTGTTCGCGCACGGGGCGCGCGGGTGCGATCTCGCGGTCGTCGAGGGCGTGATGGGGCTGTACGACGGGGCCGCGGGCGAGGGAGAGCTCGCGTCCACGGCGCAGGTCGCGAAGCTGCTGCGGGCGCCGGTGGTGCTGGTCGTCGACGCGTCCTCGCAGTCGCGGTCCGTGGCCGCGCTGGTGCACGGCTTCGCCTCCTGGGATCCCGGGGTGCGGATCGGGGGCGTGATCCTCAACAAGGTGGGGTCCGACCGGCACGAGGCCATGCTCCGGGAGGCGCTGGACGCGTCCGGGGTGCCGGTGCTGGGGGTGCTGCGGCGGGCGCCGCAGGTGGACACGCCGTCGCGGCACCTCGGTCTCGTACCGGTCGCCGAGCGGCGGGCGGAGGCCGTGGAGGCGGTCGCCGCCATGGCCGCGCAGGTCTCCGCCGGGTGCGACCTGGACGCGCTGGCGGCGCTGGCGCGCGGTGCCGGTGCCTTGTCGGGTGCGGCCTGGGACCCGGCCGAGGCCGTGGATCTGCCCACCCACGACCACCCGACTCGCTCGGCCGGAAAGCGAGCGCCATCGGTGGCCGGCGCGGGCGCGGAGGCGGTCACCGGCCGCCCGAGTCGCTCGGCCGGGAAGCCGGGGCCACTGGTAGCCGGCGCGGTCGAGGAGGCGTTCACCGACCACCCGACTCGCTGGGCCGGTCAGCGGGCGCCCGTGGTGGCGGTCGCCGGCGGGGAGGCGTTCACCTTCTCCTATGCCGAGCATGCCGAGCTTCTCACCGCCGCCGGTGCCGAGGTCGTCCCCTTCGATCCGCTCCGCGACGAGCACCTGCCGGACGGGACCCGGGGTCTGGTCATCGGCGGCGGCTTCCCCGAGGTGTACGCGGCCGAGCTGTCCGCCAACGAACCGCTGCGCAAAGCGGTGACCGAGCTGGCGTCGGCCGGGGCGCCGGTCGCGGCCGAGTGCGCCGGGCTGCTGTATCTGGCACGGGAGCTCGACGGCCGGCCCATGTGCGGGGTGATCGACGCCGTGGCCCGGATGGACGAGCGGCTCACCCTCGGCTACCGGGACGCGGTGGCCGTCAGCGACAGCGTGCTCGCCGCGGCCGGCACCAGGATGCGCGGTCACGAGTTCCACCGCACGGTCGTGGAGCCCGGCGCCGGGGCGGCTCCCGCCTGGGGGGTGCGCGCCCCCGAGCGGCGCGTCGAAGGTTTCGTGCAGCGAGGCGTGCACGCGAGTTATCTCCACACGCACTGGGCGTCCGAGCCCGGTGTGGCCCGTAGGTTCGTCGAGAGGTGCCTGACGTCATGAGCAGCAAGCTGATCGGGGTCGGGGTCGGCCCCGGCGACCCGGAGCTGGTGACCGTCAAGGGCGTCAACGCCCTGCGCGCCGCGGACGTCGTCGTCGTACCCGTGATGGCCGGGACGGACGGGGAGGACGGCGGCGAGCGGGGCCGGGCCGAGGCGACCGTGCTGCACTACGTGCCCGTCGAGAAGGTCGTCCGCGTGGTGTTCGCGCTCAACGAGCGGAGCGACCGGGGACGGCGCGAGGCCGCCTGGGACGCCGCCGGCGAGCGGGTCGCGGGCCTCCTCGGCCGGCACGGCACGGTCGCCTTCGCCACCATCGGCGACCCGAACGTGTACTCGACCTTCACCTATCTCGCCCACACGATCGGGGAGCTCGTGCCCGGCACGGTCGTGGAGACCGTGCCCGGCATCACCGCCATGCAGGACCTCGCCGCGCGGTCGGGGGCCGTTCTCACCGAGGGGACCGAGCCGCTCACGCTCGTCCCGGTGACCGCGGGCGCGGCCGTGCTCAAGGACGCGCTGAACGGGCCCGGCACGGTGGTCGCGTACAAGTTCGGGCGGCAGGCCGCCGAGGTGGCCAAGGCGCTGCGGGACAGCGGGCGGATCGACGACGCCGTCTGGGGGTCGGCCCTCGGCCTGGACGACGAGTCGATCCGCCCCGCGGCCGAGCTCGACGGCGAGCCGCTGCCGTACCTCTCGACGCTCATCGCGCCCGCGCGCCGCGACGGGACACGCGGCGGAAAACTGTGACCCGCACCCACCCCGCACGCTCGGCGGCCCCCGCGCCCGCGGGGCCTCCGCCGCACCCGGCGGACCGTGCGGGCTCAGCCCGCGAGGCCCACCACCAGCCAGATGAAGGCCACGCCCGCGACCGTGCACAGCAGGGTCGAGCGGGCGGGGTGCTCGTGATGTGCCTCCGGGAGGATCTCGGCGGCGGCGAGGTAGAGCAGTACACCGCCGAAGAGGCCGAGGTAGCCGCCGAGCAGCCGCTCGGGGATGGTGAAGAACAGCGTCGAGGCGGCGCCGATCATCGGGGCCGCCGCGTCCGCGTACAGCATGAGCAGCGCCTTGCGGCGGGCGTTCCCGTACAGGCTCGTGATCGTGTACGTGTTGAAGCCGTCCGCGAAGTCATGGGCGATCACCGCGAGGGACACCGCCAGCCCCATCCCTCCGCCGACCTGGAAGGCGGCGCCGATGGCGACGCCGTCCATCGCGCTGTGGCCGACCATGGCGGCGGCCGCCGTGAGGCCCACCTCGGGCGCGCGTCCGGCGTGCTCGTCACCGCCGTGCGCGGCCTGGCGGTGGGCGAGGAGCCGTTCGACCAGATGGGCCAGCAGGAAGCCGCCCACGAACAGGAGCAGCGCGGCCGGTACGCCGAACACCTCGGTGCCCGCCGCGGCCAGTGCCTCCGGCAGCAGATCGAGGCCGACCACGCCGAGCATCAGGCCACCGGCCAGGCCGAGCACCAGATGACGGCGATCGGTCACCCGCTGCGCGGTCCAGCCGCCGACCAGCGTCATCAGGAACGCGCCGAGCGCGACGAGGACCGCCATACACCCTTGCTATCCGATGCACCCCCGTGCGCGCACATCGGGCGACGGCCCCGCGCCCGCCGAAGCGTTCGCGGCACCCCTGATGCGCAGCACCCCTGATGTCCCGTAGGACTCGTAGGAGAGGACCGATTCCCATGGCCGATGCCCCCACCGGCAAAGTGACCTTCGTCGGTGCCGGCCCCGGCGCCGCCGACCTGCTGACCTTCCGCGCCGGGCGCGCCATCGCCGAGGCCGATGTCGTGATCTGGGCGGCCAGCCTGGTGCAGGCCGAGGTCCTCGGCCACGCACGCGAGGACGCCGAGATCCTCGACTCGGCGACGATGTCGCTGGAGGACGTCGTCGCCGTCTACGAGCGGGCCCGTGCCGAGGGCCTGCGGGTGGCGCGGATCCACTCCGGCGACCCGGCCCTGTGGGGCGGCACGCAGGAGCAGGTCGACCGGTGCGCCGAGCTCGGTGTCGAGACCGAGATCGTGCCGGGTGTCTCGTCCTTCTCCGCGGTGGCCGCGATCGCGCAGCGCGAGCTGACGATCCCCGAGGTCGCCCAGTCCGTGATCCTCACCCGGCTCGGCGGCGGCAAGACGCCGATGCCTCCCGGCGAGGAAGTACGGGAGTTCGCGAAGCACGGCACGACGATGGCGCTGTTCCTGTCGGCGGCCCGCAGCGGACAGCTCGTGCGCGAGCTGCTGGAGGGCGGCTATCCGACGACGACACCGGTCGTGGTCGCCTACCAGGCGACCTGGCCGGAGGAGCTGATCGTGAAGTGCACGATCGGCACGCTGGAGGAGACCGTCAAGGAGCACAAGCTCTGGAAGCACACGCTCTTCCTGGTCGGCCCCGCCCTCGACGCGAGCGGCACCCGCTCGCACCTCTACCACCCCGGCCATTTCCACGGCTTCCGCAAGGCCGACCCGCAGGCGCGCGCCGAGCTGCGCGCCGCCCGCCGAAGCGGTGCGGGCAGTGCGCAGGGCCCCGCGTCGTGAGTGTGATCACCGTCGTCGGTACGGGCACGGGGGCGCCGCCGGCCCCGGACGCCGGGGCCGCGCTCGCCGGGGCGGGGCTGGTCGTGGGTGCCGGTCGGCATCTGGCGGCGGCCCGGCTGCCGGAGCGGGCGGAGCGGGTGGTGCTCGGACCGCTGGCGCCGGCCCTGGACCGCATCGAGCGGTACACGGACGCCGGGGCGCCGGAGGGTCCGGTCGTGGTCCTCGCGTCGGGCGACCCCGGGTTCTTCGGGATCGTACGGGCGCTCGCGGAGCGGTTCGGGAACGCGCGGCTGGACGTCCGGCCCGGAGTCTCGTCCGTGGCGGCCGCCTTCGCCCGGCTCGGCCTTCCCTGGGACGACGCCGTGGTGGTCAGCGCGCACGGGCGTGATCTGCGGACGGCCGTCCAGATCTGCCGGTCGCGGCCCAAGGTGGCGGTGCTGACCGCTCCCGGGTCCGGGCCCGCCGAGCTGGGCGCCGCCCTCGCCGACGCGGACGCCGAGCGCGTCCTGGTGGTGGCGCGGGCCCTCGGCGACCCGAAACACGAGGACGTCGAGCGGGTCACGCCCGCCGAGGCCGCCGCCCGCGACTGGGGTCCGGCGGTCAGTGTCGTGCTGTGCCTGGACGAGTCGCGGGCCCTGGCCCCCGTCCGGACCGTCGCCGGGCCGCCTGCCGGTCCCGGCCGATGGGCCCTGGACGAGAGCGAGTTCGCCCACCGCGACTCGATGATCACCAAGTTCGAGGTACGGGCGCTGGCGCTGGCCCGGATCGGACCGAGGCTCGGCGACCTGGTCTGGGACATCGGCGCGGGCTCGGGGTCCGTCGCCGTGGAGTGCGCGCGGTTCGGCGCCGCGGTGACCGCGGTCGAGAAGACCCCGGACGGCTGCGAGCGCGTCCGCGCCAACGCGGCGGCGCACGGCGTGGACGTACGGGTCGTGCGGGGGTCCGCGCCCGCCGTGCTGTCCGGCCTGGACGAGCCGCACGATCCGGACGCCGTCTTCATCGGCGGCGGCGGACGTGAACTGCCCGGGATCGTCACGGAGTGCGCGCGCCGCGCCCGGCGTGCCGTCGTCGTCGCGATGGCCTCGCTCGACCGGGTGCCGGCCGCCCGTGACGCGCTCACCTCGGCCGGATTCACCTGCGACGGCGTCCTGTTGCAGTCCTCGCGGCTCGCACCGCTGCCGGGCGGGGTCTCCCGGCTCGCGGCGGCCAATCCCGTCTTCGTGCTGTGGGGCGTCCGGCCTCCGGCCCGTACCGAAGGAGTTTCCCAGTGATCGGCCTGATTTCCGCGACGGCGGCGGGCGCGGCGGCCCGTGACCGGCTCGCCGTGGCCTGGTCCACGCGCACCCAGGTGTACGACGGGCCCGTGGCGGACGCCGTGCGGCGGGCCTTCGCGGAGTGCGACCAGTTGGTGTGTTTCCTCGCGACGGGCGCGGTCGTACGGCTCGTCGCTCCCCTGCTCTCGGACAAGGGGGCGGACCCCGGGGTGGTGTGCGTCGACGAGGCGGGACGGTTCGCCGTGTCGCTGGTCGGCGGCCACGCGGGCGGGGCGAACGAACTCGCGCGCGAGGTGGGCGAGTTGCTCGGCGCGGAGCCGGTGGTGACGACGGCGACCGACGCGGTGGGCGTGCCCGGTCTCGACACGCTCGGTCTGCCGGTGGAAGGGGATCTCGCCGGGGTCTCGCGGGCCATGCTGGACGGCGAACCGGTCGTGCTGGAGCGGGAGTCGCCCTGGCCGCTGCCCGCGCTGCCGCCGAACGTGGGCAGTCCGGCGGCGCCGGGTGCCGCCGTCGTCCGGGTGAGCGACCGGGTCCGGGAGACCGCCGCGCGCGAGGTCGTCCTGCGTCCGCCGTCCCTCGTCGTCGGTGTCGGCGCCTCCCGGGGCGCACCCGTGGAGGAGGTCCTCGGGCTCGTCCGGCACACGCTGCGCGAGGCCGGGCTCTCCGTGCGGTCGGTGGCCGCACTCGCCACCGTCGACGCCAAGTCCGAGGAGCCCGGCATCGTCGGGGCCGCCGGGCGGCTCGGGGTCCCGGTCGTCACGTACACCGCCGGGGAACTGGCGGCGGTGGCGGTCCCGAACCCCTCCGACGCGCCGCTCGCCGCCGTGGGAACGCCGTCCGTGGCGGAGGCCGCCGCGCTGCTGGGCGGCGGCGAACTCCTCGTACCCAAGCGGAAGTCGGTACGGACGGACGGGCAGCCGGCGATGGCGACCTGCGCGGTCGTGCGCCGCCCGGCGCGCGGACGGCTCGCGGTCGTCGGCCTCGGCCCCGGGGCCCGCGATCTGCTCACCCCGCGGGCGACGGCGGAACTGCGGCGGGCCGCGGTGCTCGTCGGGCTCGACCAGTACGTCGACCAGATCCGCGACCTCCTGCGGCCCGGCACGCTGATCCTGGAGTCGGGGCTCGGCGCCGAGGAGGAGCGGGCGCGCACGGCGGTCGCCGAGGCGCGCCGCGGACAGGCCGTCGCGCTGATCGGCAGCGGCGACGCGGGCGTGTACGCGATGGCCTCGCCCGCGCTGGCCGAGGCGTCCGACGACATCGACGTGGTCGGGGTGCCGGGGGTGACCGCGGCGCTCGCGGCCGGGGCGATCCTCGGCGCGCCGCTCGGCCACGACCATGTGTCGATCAGCCTGTCCGACCTGCACACGCCGTGGGAGGTCATCGAGCGCCGGGTGCGCGCGGCGGCCGAGGCCGACATCGTCGTGACCTTCTACAACCCGCGCAGCCGGGGCCGTGACTGGCAGCTCCCCAAGGCCCTCGCGCTCCTCGCGGAGCACCGGGAGCCGACGACACCGGTGGGTGTGGTGCGCAACGCCTCCCGTCCGGACGAGTCGAGCCGGGTCACGACGCTGGGGTCCCTGGATCCGGCAATCGTCGACATGATGACCGTGGTGACCGTGGGCAACACGGCGACGCGCGAGATCGCCGGGCGCATGGTGACCCCGCGCGGCTACCGCTGGCAGAAGGAGGCCGAGTGAGCCGAGTGAACCAGGCCCTGCCCGGACTCCGGGCACTGCCCGAACCCCAGGCCCTGCCCGGACTCCGGGCCGCGCCCGGCGCCGGGCGGGAGCCCGTCGGCGTCCCGCCGCACCCCTCCGCTCCGCGGGCCGACCCGGCCACGGAGAAGACCTCTCGGGCCGGCCCGGCCCTCAAGAAGACCGCTCGGGCCGACCCGGCCCTCCAGACGGCTCGGACCGACCGGGCCCCGACAACCGCTGAGGCCCACCAGGCCTCGAGATCAGCCGCGGCCGACGCTGCCGCCAAGGAGACATCGTGACCACCCCTCCCCCCGCGCTGCTCATCGCCGGACACGGCACCCGGGACGAGGCCGGAGCCGAGGCCTTCCGTTCCTTCGTACGGGAGCTCGGCAGCCGCCATCCCGAACTGCCCGTCGCCGGCGGGTTCATCGAGCTGTCGCCGCCGCCGCTCGGCGATGCGGTCGGCGAACTCGTCGGACAGGGCGTCCGGCGTTTCGCCGCCGTACCGCTGATGCTGGTGTCCGCCGGGCACGCCAAGGGCGACATCCCGGCGGCGCTGGCCCGCGAGAAGGAGCGGCACCCCGGGATCTCCTACACGTACGGGCGTCCGCTGGGCCCGCATCCCTCGCTGCTCGCCGTGCTGGAGCGGCGGCTGGACGAGGTCCTCGGCGACAGCGTCACGACCCCCGAGGAGCGGGCCGAGGTGACCGTGCTGCTCGTGGGCCGCGGGTCCACCGACCCGGACGCCAACGCCGAGGTGCACAAGGCGGCGCGGCTGCTGTGGGAGGGCCGGGGGTACGCGGGCGTCGAGACCGCGTTCGTGTCCCTGGCCGCGCCGGACGTGCCCTCGGGCCTCGACCGCTGTGTGAAGCTGGGCGCGCGCAGGATCGTGGTCCTGCCCTACTTCCTGTTCACGGGCATCCTCCCGGACCGGGTGCGGCGGCAGACGGAGGACTGGGCCGCCGCGCACCCCGGGGTCGAGGTGGGGTCCGCCGAGGTCATCGGTCCCGAACCCGAGCTGCTCGACCTGGTCATGGAGCGCTACCGTGAGGCCGTCGCGGGCGATCTGCGGATGAACTGCGACTCCTGCGTGTACCGGATCGCGCTGCCCGGCTTCGAGGACAAGGTGGGGCTGCCCCAGCAGCCGCACTTCCACCCGGACGACGACGGCCGGCATGACGGACACGGGCACCACCATCACGGGGGACACACGCATTCCCATGCCCACTGACCAGGCCGCCGAGGGCGGGCACGATCTGCGGCACCACGGGGACGCCGAGGTGCGCGACGACGGTTCCAAGCTGACCGATCTGGCCGTGAACGTCCGGGCGGACACCCCGCCCGCGTGGCTGCTGGACCGGATCGCCGCGTCACTGCCGTCCCTCGCGGCCTACCCGGACGGGCGGGCCGCGCGGGCGGCGGTGGCGGCGCGGCACGGGCTGCCGGTGGAGCGGGTGCTGCTCACGGCGGGCGCGGCCGAGGCGTTCGTGCTGCTCGCGCGTGGCCTGGAGGTGCGCCGGCCGGTCGTCGTGCATCCGCAGTTCACGGAGCCCGAGGCCGCGCTGCGGGACGCCGGCCACACGGTGGGCCGCGTGCTGCTGCGTGAGGAGGACGACTTCCGGCTCGATCCGGCCGCCGTCCCCGAGGACGCCGATCTCGTCGTGATCGGCAATCCGACCAATCCGACCTCGGTGCTGCACCCGGCCGGGACGGTCGCCGCACTGGCCCGTCCCGGGCGGGTGCTGGTGGTCGACGAGGCGTTCATGGACGCGGTGCCGGGCGAGCGCGAGTCGCTGGCCGGGCGGACGGACGTACCCGGTCTCGTCGTGCTGCGCAGTCTCACGAAGACGTGGGGTCTCGCGGGGCTGCGGATCGGATACGTGCTCGCCGAACCCGGGACGATCGCCCGGCTGGAGCGTGCCCAGCCGCTCTGGCCGGTGTCCACGCCCGCGCTCGCGGCGGCGGAGGCGTGCGTGTCCGCGCAGGCGCTCGCGGAGGCGGCGCACGCGGCACGGCGGATCGCCAAGGACCGGGACCATCTGGTCGCGGGGCTGCGGGAGTTCGCCTGCACCGACGGGCTGCGGGTGGTGGAGCCGGCCGAGGGCTCCTTCGTACTGGTCCGGCTGCCGCGGGCCGCCGGCGTGCGCCGCGCGCTGCGCGGTCTCGGGTTCGCGGTGCGGCGCGGGGACACGTTTCCCGGGCTCGGCGACGACTGGCTGCGGATCGCGGTACGGGACCGGACGACGGTCAACCGGTTCCTCCAGGCCGTGGACCGGGCGATGACCGTCGCCGGGGACGGCGGCGCCGGCGGCACGGGAATCGTTCCGCCCCGGCAGCCCCCGCCGCCCCCACCCGGCCCGCGCCCGGAGCCGCCGCGGACGTCCTCCTCGGCCTGAGCGACCGGGCCCCGAGCCCCCCCGTTCCTCAAACCCCCGAACTCCGAACCCCCGGGCGGGCCCGGCCCGTTCAGCGTCTCCGACGCCGGGGAGAACAGCGGGCGTCAGCCCCTGCGGCGGCGGGAGAGGGTGACCGCTCCGGCGCCCGCGGCGAGCAGGGCCGCCGCGCCGCCCGCCAGGTACGGCGTCATCGAACTGCTCCCGGTCTCGGCGAGGCCGCCCTCCTCGCGACCGCCCTGCGGGCTCGCCTCGGCCGTAGGCTCGGCGGCGGCCGCCGAGGGACTGGCCGGGGTCGCCGAGGGACTGTCCGGCGCGGCCTCCCGAGCGGGCGCGGCCGGCGCCTCGCAGGTGGCCTTCGCCAGGGTGACCGTGCCCTCCACCTCGGCCACACCCAGCTTCAACGGGTCGACGGACACGTTCAGTTCGAGTGCGGTGGCGGCGGCCGTACGGGACGTGGTCTCGGTCCTGGAGAGGTCGAGCCGCACCTCACCGACGCCGGGGACCTTCACATGCGTCGGGCCGCCCGTCGTCAGGGTGACCTTCTTGCCGAGAACGGTGACGGATCCCAGCAGGTTCGCGGTGGCGACGGGCTTCTTGCCCGCCTCGCAGGTCGCCTTCGAGGTCACTTCCTGGACCTCGATGAGTGAGAGCAGCGGCAGCCCCGGGACGTGGACGGCGGCGTGCGCGAGACGGGTCGAGCCCTCGGCCTTCTCCGCGGAGACGGTGGCCTCGGCGGTGGCGACTTCGGCGCGCAGCACGCTGAACGGACGTCCGTGGTCGACGCCGTCCAACTGGGCGGTGAGCGCGGTCTTCTCGGCACTCTGCGGTGCCTGCACCTCGTTCAGGGAGACCGCGAGCGGGACGTTCACGGTCTTCTTGAGGAGGGACACGTCGAGTCCGGTGCGGAGCACGACGGCGCTCGCGCGGCCGTGGTCACCGGTCGCGTGGGCGGAGCCCGCGCCGGCCAGCGCGGTGGGACCCGCGGCGAGGACGGTGGCGGCCGCGGTGACGGCGAGACGGCGTGCGGGCATGCGGTGGTCGATGCTGTTCAAGGGTGGGACCCCCCTAGGAGAAAGCCTGGGACCCGGAAAGAATTACGCACCGAGAGTGAACAGTCAGGCACCTGACGTGAGTTCACTCCATCGTGGGGTTTCCGCGCATGTCTTCGAATCCATGGGCACAGCCGTTCTCTGCCGTCACTCGCCCAACGTCCCTGGATGAACGCGCTGGTTGACGCGCCGGTTGACGACGGGGTGACGCGCCGGAGCGCACCAGATGGTGCTCAACGAGCGCGCCACCCCGGTCGTCACGCTCCGTCAACCGCGCCCGCGTCAGCAGTCCAAGACCTCCAGCACGTCCGCCCCGCCCGCGTCAGCCGACGATCCGCCCGTTGAGGACCACCCTTCGCGGATCCGCCAGGACCCGTACGTCGTGGCGCGGGTCCCCGTCGTAGACCACGAGGTCCGCCGGCGCCCCCTCGTCGAGTCCGGGCCGTCCGAGCCAGCGCCTGGCGCCCCAGGTGGTGGCGGAGAGCGCCTCGACGGGCGGGATGCCGGCGGTGACGAGCTCGGCGACCTCGGCCGCGACGAGGCCGTGCGCGAGGGAGCCGCCCGCGTCGGTGCCGACGTAGACGGGGATTCCGGCGTCGTACGCGGCGCGCACGGTGTCGTAGCGGCGTTCGTGCAGCCGCCGCATGTGCGCCGACCACTGGGGGTACCTGGCCTCGCCGCCGGCCGCGAGCCGCGGGAAGGTGGCGATGTTCACGAGGGTCGGGACGATGGCGACCCCTCGCTCGGCGAAGAGCGGGACGGTGTCCTCGGTGAGGCCGGTGGCGTGCTCGACGCAGTCGATGCCCGCCTCGACCAGGTCCCGGAGCGAGTCCTCGGCGAAGCAGTGCGCGGTGACCCGGGCGCCGAGCCGGTGCGCCTCGGTGATCGCCGCCTCGACGGCCTCGCGCGGCCAGCAGGCGCTCAGGTCGCCGGTGCCGCGGTCGATCCAGTCCCCCACGAGCTTGACCCAGCCGTCACCGCGCCGGGCCTCCCGGGCGACGTAGGCGACCAGGTCCTCCGGCTCGATCTCGTGGGCGTAGTTGCGGATGTAGCGGCGGGTGCGGGCGATGTGCCGGCCCGCGCGGATGATCTTCGGGAGGTCGTCGCGGTCGTCGATCCAGCGGGTGTCGGAGGGCGAGCCGGCGTCCCGGACGAGGAGGGTGCCGGCGTCGCGGTCGGTCAGCGCCTGCTTCTCGGAGACGTCCGCCGGGACCGGGCCGTGGGCGTCGAGCCCGACATGGCAGTGCGCGTCGACCAGGCCGGGCAGCGCCCAGCCCTCGACGGTGCGGACGTCACGGGCGCCGGCGGGGCGCTCGTACGAGATCCTGCCGCCGACGATCCACAGCTCGTCGCGGACGTCGTCGGGCCCGACGAGGACCCGCCCCTTCACGTGCAGTACCGGGTGATCGCTCATGCACGGCACCTTAGTGAGGCGGCTCCCCGTCCTCGGCCCGCCCTGTCCTGTTTCCGGCCTGCCGGTCCGGCGCCCCCTCGGGAACGTCCGCCATCGCCGGGTCGAGCAGCCGGGACAGGAAGTGCCGGGTACGCTCGTTGGCCGGGTTGCCGATGACCTGCGCCGGGGCGCCGTCCTCGACGATCACACCGCCGTCCATGAAGACGACCCGGTCGGCGACCTCACGCGCGAAGGTCATCTCGTGGGTGACGACCATCATCGTCATGCCCTCGTCGGCGAGCATCCGCATGACGGCGAGGACGTCGCCGACGAGCTCGGGGTCGAGCGCGGAGGTCGGCTCGTCGAAGAGCATCACGTCGGGTCCCATGGCGAGCGCGCGGGCGATCGCGACGCGCTGCTGCTGGCCTCCGGAGAGGGAGGCCGGATAGGCGTCGGCCTTCTCCGCGAGCCCCACCCGGGCGAGGTTCTCGGCGGCGGTCCGGGCCGCCTCCGCCTTGTCCCGGCCGAGCACCCGGCGCTGCGGCAGCGTGAGGTTCCCGGTCACCGACAGATGGGGGAAGAGGTTGAACTGCTGGAACACCATGCCGATACGGCGGCGTACGGCGTCGATGTCGACGTCGGGGTCCGTGACCTCCGTACCGCCCACGAACACCTGACCCTTGGTGGGTTCCTCCAGGAGGTTCACACAGCGCAGCAGCGTCGACTTGCCGGAGCCGGACGGGCCGATCACACAGACGACCTCGCCCTGGCCGATCTCCAGGTCGATCCCGCGCAGCACCTCGTTGTCACCGAAGGACTTGTGCAGGTCCTTCACCTGGATCTCGGGTGTGCTCACTTCGTGGCCTCCTTCTGCTGCGCCTCAAGGCGTCGCGCGACGAAGCCGAGCGGGATCGTGACGAGCAGGTAGCACAGACCCGCGACCAGGATCGGCGTGGAGTTGGCGGTCGTGCTGGCCAGGTCGCGGCCGTACTTGGACAGTTCGCGCTCCTCCAGGGTGACACCCAGGAACAGCACCAGCGAGGAGTCCTTGAAGAGGGTCACGAGTTCGTTGGTGAGCGGCGGGACGATGATCCGGAACGCCTGCGGGACGACGATCGAGACCATCGCCCGCGCGTGCGAGAAGCCCAGCGAACGGGCCGCCTCCATCTGCCCCTTGGGCACGGCCTGGATGCCCGCCCGGAAGGTCTCGGCCATGTACGCGGCCCCCACCAGACCGAGCGCGAGGGCGACCTTTCCGTACGTTCCGCCGATGATCTCCGTGCCCGGGAACGCGAGCGGTACCGCGACGCCCACGAAGATGAAGATCATCAGGGCGGGCAGACCGCGGAAGACCTCGATGTAGATTCCGGCGAACCAGCGGTAGGGACCCACCGAGGACAGACGCATCAGGGCGATGACGATGCCCAGCACGAGACCGACGGCGAAGCCGGACGTCGTGTAGAGGACGGTGTTCTTCAGCGCCAGCGTGATGACGTCCGGGAACATCTGCTTGACCAGGTCCCACTGGAAGAACTGGTTCTGCAGACGGCCCCAGTCCGCCGTGACCGCGAAGGCGATCACGACGGCGACGAAGACGACGTACTGCACACCGCGTGAGATCTGGCGCTTCTGGCGCCGGCTCAGGCCGGACCTGCGGGGCTGGAGGGGCGTGTCGGCACCACTCATGAGGCGGACGGGGAGGCGGAGGCCGCGGCCGCGTCGTACGGGCCGATCCACTTCTCGTAGAGCTTCTTGTACGTGCCGTCGGCCTTGGCGTCCGCGATGGCCTTGTTGATGGCGGCGAGGAGCTTGGCGTTGCCCTTCTTCACGGTGAAGCCGTACTGCTCACCGGTGCTGAGGTTGTCGACCACCTTGAAGGCGTCGGCGTTGGCCTTGTCCTTCAGCCAGCCCTGGACGACCGGGTAGTCGATGACGACGGCCTGCACCTGACCGCTGCGCAGTCCGCTGAGGACCGCGTCGGAGGACTCGAAGGAGACCGGGTCGAAGCCCTGCTGCTTCGCGTAGTCCTCGCCGGTGGTCTGTGCCTGGGCGCCGAGCTTCTTGCCCTTCGCCTTGACGTCGGCCAGCGAGGTGATGCCGCTCTTCTTGTCGACCAGCACGCCCTGGGTGGCGTTGAAGTACGGGTCGGAGAAGTCGACGTTCT
The DNA here is from genome assembly GCF_042751995.1 of Streptomyces sp. NPDC059371. Classification (NCBI taxonomy): domain Bacteria; kingdom Bacillati; phylum Actinomycetota; class Actinomycetes; order Kitasatosporales; family Streptomycetaceae; genus Streptomyces; species Streptomyces sp. NPDC059371. The sequence continues at coordinate 146,845 of NZ_JBHYXD010000009.1, forward strand.
TCTTGCGCTCCTCGGTGATCGTCATACCGGCCGCGGCGAGGTCGCACTGCTCGGAGTTGAGGAAGGCGCCCGTCTTGAAGTTCTCGAAGGGGGTGTCGACGATCGCCTGCTTCACGCCCAGGTCCGCGGCGACGAGGTCGATCAGCGACACGTCGAAGCCCTGCACCTTGCCGTCGATCTCCGACTGGAAGGGCGGGTACGGCAGGTGGGTGCACGTGGTGAGCTGCCCCGCCTTGACGAGCTGGACCCCGCCGGACGCGGTCTTGGAGCCGCTGCCGCCGTCGCCGCTGGAGGTGCAGGCGGCCACGAGCGTCAGCCCTGCCGTCAGGGTGATGGCGGCCAGGACTCGGGTCCGGCGGCCGGAGAGGGTGTTCACGGCGGGCCTTCCTGTCAGGGAACTGTGGGTTCCGATTATAAGGAGATGTTTGAGGCTCTCAAATCAAACCGATGGCTACGGGGCCACTCGACCTAAGAAGTCACCAGTGGGCGGGGACGAGGGCACGACAGCTAATCTCGTCACCTGTACCCCATGAGTGAAGAGAGCACCGCCGTGACACACCCGTTCCTGGACCTCGCCCCGCTGAGCGCCGCGCACTTCGCGTCGATCGAGGACCGTGTCGCCCGGCTGCTCGGCACCGAGCAGGACGTCGTGATCATGCAGGGCGAGGCGCTGCTTCCCCTGGAAGGGGCCATCCGGGGTACGGCCGGTCCCGGCACCACCGCCCTGAACGTCATCACCGGCCCCTACGGCCAGACGTTCGGCAACTGGCTGCGGGACTGCGGCGCCACCGTGATCGATCTGGCGGTGCCGTTCCACACCGCGGTCACCGCCGCGCAGATCCGCGAGGCCTTCGCCGAGCACCCGTCGATCGACTTCGTGTCGCTCGTGCACGCCGAGGCCGCCACCGGGAACACCAACCCGGTGGCGGAGATCGGCGAGGTCGTACGCGAGCACGGCGCGCTCTTCTATCTGGACGCCGTCGCGTCGATCGGCGCCGAGCCGGTGCTGCCGGACGCCTGGGGCGTCGATCTGTGCGTGATCGGGGCGCAGAAGGCGATGGGCGGTCCCGCCGGCGTGTCGGCGGTGTCGGTGAGCGAGCGGGCGTGGGCGCGGATGGCCGCGAACCCCGGCGCGCCGCGCCGCTCGTACCTCTCGCTCCTCGACTGGAAGGAGCGCTGGATCGACGGCGGCCGCACGGCGCTGCTGCACGCCCCGGCGCAGTTGGAGATGCTGGCGCTGGAGGCGTGCGTCGAGCGGATCGAGGGCGAGGGCCTGGACGCGGTGATGGCCCGTCACGCCTCGGCCGCCGCGGCCACCCGGGCGGGAGCGGTGGCCCTCGGCGGCGGTCTGGCGCCGTACGTGGACGCCGCCTCCGACGCGGCGCCCGTCGCCACCACCCTGCGGGTGCCCGAGAACGTGGACGCGTCCGCGGTGGTCGCGAAGGCGCTGGCCGCGGATCCCGCGCTGCCGCTCGCCGCGGGCGGCGGCGCGCTCGCGCAGTCGATGATCCGCGTGAACCACTACGGCCCCGACGCCACCCGGGGCGCCGTCCACTCCAGCCTCGCGGCGCTCGGCGCGGCGCTGGCCGAGTCCGGCCGGACGGTGGACCTGGAGGGGGCGCGCCGGGCCGTGGCCCTGGCCTGGGACTGACCCGGAGGGCGCGGAGGACGCGGAGGGGGCCGGTGATGGGACCGGCTCCCGAGGGACCGGCGAGGGCGTCCGGGCCTTCACCGGTCCGACGGACCGGGGCGTCCGCACCTTCACCGGACCGGGGGGCGGAGGCGTCCGCGCCTTCACCGGACCGACGGACGGGGACGTCCGCGCCTTCACCGGACCGACGGACGGAGGCGTCCGCGCCTTCGCCCGACCGGGGAGCCCCCGGGATCCCGGACGGCGATACCGCGGGAATTGCAATTCCTTCCCCCGCCCTTATCCTGCCGTCAATTCGGATCCGAATTCCATCGATACAGCTTCCCGCATCCTTCTGCCCGCTTTTCCTGTCGCCAAACGCAAAGATTTCGCGAACACGAACAGGCGCGATTCGGGGAGACCTCGTACACATTTCACCCCTGTGACACACTCCACAGGGCGCCCGTTTCCTGTGGAATTTTCCGGGCAAATCAACCGATAAAGGCACCATCTTCGGGGGTCTTTCACGGGCGCGTGATAACACATGAGCACACCGTCCGTAACCCCGCCCGACGATGCAATCTGAACTTTCCGTCGGTAAATTCAAGCCGCATGACCGTCGCCCAAGCAGACCTGTCAGCGGAATTTCTGGAAATGCCGGATGGCCTTCGGATCGACCGTCCGGAGGTGGCCGACGGGGCCGCCCTCTGGCGTATCGCCAAGGACTCCCGGACCCTCGACCTGAACTCCTCCTACAGCTACCTCCTGTGGTGCCGTGACTTCGCCGGCACCTCGGTGGTGGCACGGGACGCCGACGGGCGGCCCGTCGGTTTCGTCACCGCCTACGTGCGCCCCGAGCGTCCGGGGACCCTCCTCGTGTGGCAGGTGGCCGTCGACGCGGCGCACCGCGGCCGCGGACTGGCCGCGCGCCTCCTCGACGGGCTGACCGCACGAGTGGCTGCCGAACGCGGACTCTCCGCCGTCGAGACCACCATCACTCCGGGCAACACCGCCTCCGAGCGCCTGTTCACGTCGTACGCACGACGTCATGGCGCCTCCGTCGAGCGCGAGGTGCTGTTCGAGACGGGGCAGTTCCCCGACGGGCCGCACGACCCCGAAGTGCTCTACCGCATCGGCCCGTTCCCCGGCTGATCCCCTCCTTCCTCCCCTCCCCCCCCCACAAGCTTCGAGGAGCGAATCCCCTTGACCATCACCCAGCCCGACCTGAGCGTCTTCGAGACCCTGGAGTCGGAGGTGCGCAGCTACTGCCGCAACTGGCCCACCGTCTTCGACCGGGCCCGCGGCAGCCTCATGTATGACGAGGACGGGCACGCGTACCTGGACTTCTTCGCCGGTGCCGGGTCGCTGAACTACGGACACAACAACCCCGTGCTCAAACGGGCCCTGATCGACTACCTGGAGCGCGACGGCGTCACCCACGGGCTCGACATGTCGACGGCCGCCAAGCGCGGTTTCCTGGAGGCCTTCCAGAACCTGGTGCTGCGGCCGCGCGACCTGCCGTACAAGGTGATGTTCCCCGGCCCGACCGGCACCAACGCCGTCGAGTCGGCGCTGAAGCTCGCGCGGAAGGTGAAGGGGCGCGAGGCGATCGTGTCGTTCACCAACGCGTTCCACGGGATGTCGCTCGGCTCGCTCGCCGTGACGGGCAACGCCTTCAAGCGGGCGGGGGCCGGCGTCCCGCTGGTGCACGGCACCCCGATGCCGTTCGACAACTACTTCGACGGGCAGGTCCCGGACTTCCTGTGGTTCGAACGGCTCCTGGAGGACCAGGGATCCGGCCTCAACCAGCCCGCCGCGGTGATCGTCGAGACCGTGCAGGGCGAGGGCGGCATCAACGTCGCGCGGCCCGAGTGGCTGCGCGCCCTGGCGGACCTGTGCGCGCGTCGCGACATGCTGCTGATCGTCGACGACATCCAGATGGGCTGCGGGCGGACCGGCGCGTTCTTCTCCTTCGAGGAGGCGGGGATCGTGCCCGACATCGTGACCGTGTCCAAGTCCATCAGCGGGTACGGGCTGCCGATGTCGCTGTGCCTGTTCAAGCCCGAGCTGGACATCTGGGAGCCGGGCGAGCACAACGGCACCTTCCGCGGCAACAACCCGGCGTTCGTCACGGCCACCGCCGCCCTGGAGGCCTACTGGGCCGACGGGTCCGCCATGGAGAAACAGACCCGCGCCCGCGGCGAGCAGATCGAACAGGCGCTGATCTCCATCACCGAGGAGAACCTCGCCCACGTCAAGGAGTACCGCGGCCGCGGACTCGTCTGGGGCATCGAGTTCAAGGACAAGGCCCGCGCCGCACGGATCGCCCGTCGCGCCTTCGAACTCGGGCTGCTCGTCGAGACGTCGGGACCGGAGAGCGAGGTCCTGAAACTGCTGCCCGCCCTGACCATCACGCCCGACGAACTCGACGAGGGCCTGCGCACCCTCGAACGCGCCGTCCGCGAGACCGTCTGAGCCCGCCGCTCTCCGGGATACCGGCGGGAAGCACGAGCAGCACGAGCACCGCGAGCAGCACGGGAAGCACGACAGGCACGACAGGCACGAGAGAGAGGTGGCGCACCACCGTGATAGTCCGTTCGTTCAAGGAACTCGAGGGCACCGACCGGCATGTGAAGGCCGCGTCCGGCACCTGGGAGAGCAAGCGCATCGTCCTCGCCAAGGAGAAGGTCGGCTTCTCCCTGCACGAGACGATCCTGTACGCGGGCACGGAGACGTCGATGTGGTACGCGAACCACATCGAGGCCGTGCTGTGCGTCGAGGGCGAGGCCGAACTCACCGATCACGAGACCGGCGAGAAGCACTGGATCGCGCCGGGGACGATGTACCTGCTGAACGGTCACGAGCGCCACACCCTGCGCCCGAGGACCGACTTCCGGTGCGTCTGCGTCTTCAACCCGCCCGTCACCGGACGGGAGGACCACGACGAGAACGGCGTCTACCCCCTGCTCACCGAACCCGAGGAGGTGTGACACACCGATGACCACACTCACCGATCTGTACCCCAGCCGCGCCGCCACCGAAGTGGCCGCGCCCCGCCAGGACCCGGTCGTCTGGGGCGCGCCGGACGAACCCGGCCCGATCTCGGTCTCCGACCTGCACTCCTACGAGCGTGACGGCTTCCTCCCCGTCGAGCGGCTCATCGGCGAGGACGAGGTCGCCGTCTACCACCAGGAGCTGGAACGGCTCGTCACCGACCCGGCGGTCCGCGCCGACGAGCGCTCGATCGTCGAACCGAGAACGCAGGAGATCCGGTCCGTCTTCGAGGTGCACCGGATCAGCGAGGTCTTCGCCCGTCTCGTGCGCGACGAGCGCGTCGTCGGCCGGGCCCGGCAGATCCTCGGCTCGGACGTGTACGTCCATCAGTCGCGGATCAACGTCAAGCCGGGCTTCGGGGCCAGCGGCTTCTACTGGCACTCGGACTTCGAGACCTGGCACGCGGAGGACGGTCTGCCCAACATGCGGACCGTGTCCGTCTCGATCGCGCTGACCGAGAACCACGACACCAACGGCGGCCTCATGATCATGCCGGGGTCGCACAGGACGTTCCTCGGGTGCGCGGGGGCCACGCCGAAGGACAACTACAAGAAGTCGCTCCAGATGCAGGACGCCGGGACCCCCTCCGACGAGGCGCTCACCGGCCTGGCGAGCCGGCACGGCATCAAGCTCTTCACGGGCAGGGCGGGTTCGGCGACCTGGTTCGACTGCAACTGCATGCACGGCTCGGGGGACAACATCACCCCGTTCCCGCGCAGCAACGTCTTCATCGTGTTCAACAGCGTGGAGAACGCGGCGGTGGAGCCGTTCGCGGCGCCCGTGCGCAGGCCGGAGTTCATCGGGGCACGGGACTTCACGCCGGTGCGGTGATCCCTCCGGCGGGGTGAGCGGGAGACCGGCCCCGGGAGCGTGTGCTCCCCGGGGCCGTCCGCCGTGTCAGCCGGCCAGCACGTCCAGGAGGCGGTCGACGTCGGGGGGCGTGTTGTAGAGGTGGAACGACGCCCGCAGATTGCCCGAGCGGTTGGACACCTCGATGCCGGCCCGGCTCAACTCGCCCTGCCGGTGGCCGAGTCCGGGCACGGAGACGATGGCGGAGCCCGGCGCGGGCAGCGCCTCGTGGTCCAGCGCGGCCAGCCCCGCGCGGAAGCGTTCGGCGAGGGCCAGGTCGTGCTCGTGCACGGCGTCCACACCGAGTTCCTCGATCAGGGCGAGGGAGTGGCGCACCCCGGCGTAGGTGAACAGGGCGGGGCTGACGTCGAAGCGGCGGGCGGAGTGGGCGAGTTCCTGCACCGGGCCGTAGCAGGAGTCCCAGGGCCGCTCCGCGGCGACCCAGCCCGCGTTCAGCGGGGTGAGCCCGCCGAAGTCCTCGGGCACCACGAGGAAGGCCGCACCGTGCGGGCCCAGCAGCCACTTGAAGGTGGTGCACACGGTGAAGTCGTAGCCGTCGGCGTCGATGGGCAGCCAGCCCGCCGCCTGGGAGAAGTCGACGTAGGTGCGCGCCCCGTGGGCACGGGCCGCCTCGCGCAGCGCCGGCAGGTCGGCGATGCGGCCGTCGGCGGACTGTGCGGCGCTGACCGCGACGAGCGCCGTGCCGGGCCGCACGGACTCGGCGAGCCGCTCCAGCGGTACGGCGCGCACCTTCAGGTCGCCGCGGACGTGGAACGGGTTCAGCACGGAGGTGAAGTCGTCCTCGGCGGTGAGGACTTCGGACCCCGGGGCCAGCCCGGCCGCGATCAGCGCGGTCTGGGCGGCGACGGACGGGCCGGCGGCGACCCGGGCGGCCGGGACACCGGCCAGCCGGGCGAAGGAGGCGCGGGCCAGCTCGACGTCCTCGAAGAGAGAGTCGATCGGCCTGCCCTCGGCCCGCAGAGCCACCGCCTCGTGCAGGGCGGCGACGGTACGGGCGGGGAGCAGGCCGGTGCTCGCGGTGTTCAGAAAGGTGTTCTTCGGGGCGAACTCGGCGCGGACGAGGGTCTCGAAGGTCTCCATGGGACCACTGTGGGCCCGGACGGTGCCCAAGTCCATTGCGAGCTTTTACGCGGTTTCCCCAAGCAGCGCTTATGAATGGGCCCCGACCTGCGTCTTCCGCCGCCGGGGCCCCTCTCCCGCGCGGGTCAGTTCTGCGGGACGGCGCAGCCGTCCGGGCCACAGGCCTCGGCGTCGCCGGCCTCGTCCTGGATCAGCGTGAGCCCCGGACGCTCGCCCCAGGCCTGGGACAGCGCCTGTGCGAAGACCTCGGCGGGCTGTGCGCCGGAGACCCCGTACGTGCGGTCCAGCACGAAGAAGGGGACGCCGTTCGCGCCCAGCTCGGCGGCCTCGCGCTCGTCGGCACGGACGTCGTCGGCGTAGGCGGCCGGGTCGGCGAGCACCCCGCGGGCCTCGTCGGCGTCGAGCCCGGCGGCGACGGCCAGCTCCACGAGCCGCTCGTCGTCACCGAAGACGGTCCGCTCGTCCGCGAAGTTGGCCTCGTAGAACCGGCCGATCAGTTCGTCCTGGCGGCCCCGCGCCTTGGCGAGGTGCAGCAGGCGGTGCATGTCGAAGGTGTTGCCGTGGTCCCGGTCCCGGGTGCGGTACGCGAGGCCCTCGGCGGCGGCCTGCGTGCCGAGGTTCTCCTCGCCCGCCTGCGCCTGCTCCTCGCTCATGCCGTACTTCTTGGTGAGCATCGTGATCACGGGCTGGATGTCGCCCTTGGCGCGGCCGGGGTCCAGCTCGAAGGACCGGTGCACGACCTCGACCTCGTCACGGTGCGGGAAGGCGTCGAGCGCCTTCTCGAAACGGGCCTTTCCGACATAGCACCAGGGGCAGGCGATGTCGGACCAGATCTCGACGCGCATTCTTCGGCTCTCTCCAGGTCGTGCGGATACGGGACACCCTCCGGGGACGTCATTAGGTGAACATTCAAGCGGCTCGGGTCATTCCCCGGCCACCGCGTACCGCAGATACAGGTGGTGATCACCCTCCTCGGGCGGGTTCCCCGGATCCGGGACCCAGCCCAGGCGGGCGTAGAAGGCCTGGGCGCGCAGGTTGTCGGTGTGCACGTCGAGGGTCGCCGTGCGTTTCCCGTCCGCCTGCCACTCCTCCACGCAGGCCGCGTGCAGCTCCGCCCCGATTCCGGCCCGCCAGTGGCCGGGGTCGACATGGAACTGGAAGAGCTTGACCGTGTCGGCGGGCGCGCCCTCGTCCGTACGGAAGGAGGCGATGCCCGCGATCCTGCCGTCCTGCACGAGGCACAGCACGTGGCCGTCGGGGCGCTCGATGGCGCCCCGCCAGGCGGCGAGCCAGTCGGTTCCGTCCCGCGGCACCCCGTCCGGGTAATAGGTCGCCCGGGCCCGGGCGTGGAGGTCGGCGACGGCGGCCGCCTCGGCGGACAGCACGGTCCGGATCACGCGGCGCACAGGGTTCACACGGTCCTCGATCATGAAGCTGAGGACGTGAGCGCGGAGCGTGGGGGGGGGGGGGGCGGGCGGGGCGGGGGGGGGGGGGGGGCGCGCGGCGGCGCGCGGGCGGCGGCGCGCGGGGGTGGCGGATACACAGACCCACGCCCCGACACAGCGCGC
>NZ_JBHYXD010000009.1:155056-160025 GCF_042751995.1 Streptomyces sp. NPDC059371
CCCGCGGCCCTCTCCATGTACGTGGTGGTGGTGGGGGGGTCGGGGGGGTGCCCCCCCGGGGGGGTGGGGGGGGGGCCCCGGCACCGGCGCGACAGGGCTCCAGGGCCCGTCCTGGCCGGCGGAACCCGTCCTGGTGCCGCGGCAGGATTCAGCTGCCGTCGCGGAGGTCGCGCGGCCAGGCCGGTCGGAACTCGACGCCGTCGTAGGTCACCACACAGCCCTCCCCCATGGGCGACTGGGTCATGAAGCCCACCAGCGCGGCCCCGGTCTCCTTCTCGTCTCCCAGGGTGAACAGGCGGATGAAGGTCCACCGCTCGCCGTCGCGGGAGGCGTGGAAGGCGAAGGCGCGGCCGGTGCGGCTCACCCGCAGCCAGACGGAACTGCCCTCCACCGTGAAGGAGTTGGCATCGTCGGAGTGTCCCCGGGTGACGACCGTGCAGACGGTGGGGACGTCCGGGGAGTTCTCCAGGCACAGCTTCGCCCAGGCCCGCTCCCCGACGTGGACGTAGAGCACGCCCGCGTCGAAGGCCGCGCCGAAGCCCACCGTCACGCGGGCGATGAGCTGGAAATCTCCCTCAGGCGAACCGAGCAGCCTCGGTGCGTCGGAGGCCGGGTCGAGTCCTTCGCCGGTGGGCGGCACGAAGCGGTCCTGCCGGGGCCCGGCCCAGCCGGTGAGGACACCGTCCTCGTACGACCAGTTCCCGTCGGGGCCGTAGGTACGGAGGGAGAAGGGGAGTTCGGGGAGTGTGACGTCCATGGTCCGAAGTCTCTCAGGTTCCCGGCCGGCCCCTTCGGGAGAAAGGACCGGCCCTTTGCGGAACGGACGGCACCGGAACCGGGCCGCCGCGGAAACCGGGCCGTCATGACACCGGGCCGTCATGACACCGGCACGGCACCTACCCGGTAGGAAACGGCGTCAGCGCTCCAGGCGCCCGTCGTACCGTCGCGGCAGCCCCAGCGGGTTGTCGTCGCGGAGCTCGGGCGGCAGCAGCGCCTCGGGCACGCCCTGGTAGGCCACCGGCCGCATCCAGCGCTCGATGGCGGTGCCGCCGACCGAGGTGGACGTCGAGGTCGTCGCCGGGTACGGCCCTCCGTGGTGCTGGGCCGCAGCGACGGCGACGCCGGTCGGCCAGCCGTTCACCAGGACCCGGCCCGCGAGAGAGGTGAGCTCGGCGAGGATCTCCGCACCGCGCCCCTCGCCCGCGGCCTCCTCCGCGGAGAGCTGCACGGTGGCCGTGAGGTTGCCTGGCAGCCGGGAGAGCACCGCGCCCGCCTCGGACTCGTCCTCGTAGCGCGCCACGACCGTGAGCGGCCCGAAGCACTCCTCCAGGAGCAGATCGTGCTCGCCCTCGGTGGCGAGCCTGCTCGCGGGAACGGTCAGGAAGCCGGGGCTCACCGTGTGCTCACCGCCCGCGCCCGGCGTCACCGGGGCCTGGACGTCCGGGAGCCCGGCGCGCTCGGCGACCCCGGCGATGAAGTTGTCGCGCATGCGGTGGTCGAGCAGGACCCCGGAGGCGGTGTCGCTCACGGCGTCGGTCAGGGACTTCAGCAGACGGTCGCCCGCCGCGCCGGCCGGCGCGAGCACCAGGCCGGGCTTCACACAGAACTGGCCGACGCCCAGGGTCATCGAGCCGGCGAGTCCCGTGCCGATCTCCTCGGCACGCTCGGCGGCGGCGGCCTCGGTGACGACGACGGGGTTGAGGGAGCCCAGCTCGCCGTGGAACGGGATCGGCACCGGACGGGCGGCGGCCGCGTCGAACAGCGCGCGCCCGCCGCGGACGGAGCCGGTGAACCCGGCGGCCGTGACCAGCGGATGCCGGACCAGTTCGACACCGGCCTCGAAGCCGTGCACGAGGCCGACGACCCCGTCGGGGATGCCGTGCCCGGCGGCCGCGCGGCGCAGGACGGCCGCGACCAGCTCGGAGAGCGCCGGGTGGTCGGGATGGGCCTTGACGACGACCGGGCAGCCCGCGGCCAGCGCGCTCGCCGTGTCGCCGCCGGCCACCGAGAAGGCGAAGGGGAAGTTCGAGGCGGAGTACACGGCGACCACGCCCAGCGGCACCTTGAAGCGGCGCAGGTCCGGGATCGGCGGGGTCGCGGTGGCGTCCGGGTGGTTGATCACGACGTCGAGGAAGGCGCCCTCGTCGACGATTCCGGCGAAAGCGCGCAACTGGTAGCAGGTCCGGGCGAGTTCACCCGTGAGCCGGACCGGGCCGAGCGCGGTCTCAGCGTCGGCGGCCTCGACGAGCAGGTCCTTGGCAGCTTCGAGCTGGTCCGCGGCGGAGCGCAGGAACGCGGCGCGCACGGCGCGGTCGGCCAGCGCGGGGCGCGCGTCGTGCGCGGCGCGGACGGCCTCGTCCACCTCTTGGCCTGTGGCCTCCACCGCAACCTGCTCCCGCTGCTTCCCGGTACGGGGGTCGACACTCCAGACTGGTGCTGCTGCCACCGCGGGTCCCTTCAGATGTGATGCCACAGTTCTCACCGAAGTTCTTGTGTCACTCACCAGGGGTGTTCGATATGCTGAACGCTGTCTCTGATGATGAACTTCTGGTCGGAGACTATTTCCCGTCCAACGAAGGGGTCAAGGGCGATGTCGGCAGGCGAGACAGGCGGCGGGGCGCAGGTCAAGTCCGCGGTGCGGACCGTTGAATTGCTGGAGTACTTCGCCGGCCGGCCCGGAATGCATTCCCTCGCCGCGGTCCAGGAGGCCGTCGGATATCCCAAGTCGAGCCTGTACATGCTGCTGCGCACGCTCGTGGAGCTCGGCTGGGTCGAGACGGACGCGACGGGCACGCGGTACGGCATCGGCGTACGGGCCCTGCTGGTCGGCACGTCGTACATCGACGGCGACGAGGTGGTCGCCGCGGCGCGCCCCACCCTCGACCGCCTCTCGGACGACACCACCGAGACGATCCACCTCGCGCGCCTGGACGGCACGAACGTCGTCTATCTCGCCACCCGGCAGTCACAGCACTATCTGCGCCCCTTCACCCGGGTCGGCCGCCGGCTCCCCGCCCACTCCACCTCGCTCGGCAAGGCGCTGCTGGCCACGTACAGCGACGAGCAGGTCCGCAAGATGCTGCCGGAGACGCTTCCGGCGCTGACCGAGCACACGATCACCGACCGGGAGAAGCTCATCGAGGAGCTGCGCCAGGTGCGGGAGCAGGGCTTCGCGGTGGACCGCGAGGAGAACACGCTGGGGCTGCGCTGCTTCGGTGTGGCGATCCCGTACCGCACGCCCGCCCGTGACGCGATCAGCTGCTCGGTGCCCGTGGCCCGGCTCACCCCGGCGCACGAGCAGATGGTCAAGGACGCTCTTTTCGACGCCCGTGACCGGCTCACCCTGGCCACCCGCCGGCTCTGACGGGCGGGGCGGCCGGCCCGGCGGCCCCATGAGGAACCGATGAGAAAACCGGGCGGACGGGAACGATTCACCCCTGATCGCTCGTCCTTCTGGTCGGAATGAACAAGACGATCAGGCGTGCCGCCGTCTTCACTCTGCTGCTCGTGCTCTCTCTGCTGGTCAGGGCGACGTGGGTGCAGTTCTACGACGGCCGGGCACTCGCGGACGGCAAGGAAAACCGACGGAACGCGATCGCGCTGTACGCGAACCCGCTCGGGAACATCATCGTGGCCGGCGACGCGATCACCGGCTCCGCGCAGACGACAGGGAGCGACCTCAAGTACAAGCGGACGTACAAGGACGGCAGCCTGTACGCGGCGGTCACCGGCTACAGCTCGCAGGTCTACGGGGCGACCCAGCTCGAGGGCATCTACCAGAAGCTTCTCGACGGCTCGGACATCCAGCTCAAGAACCCGCTGGACACGCTCACGAACAAGCGCGCCGACCCCGGTGACGTGGTCACGACGATCGATCCGGACGTCCAGAAGGCCGCCTACAAGGCGCTCGGGAACAACAAGGGCGCGGCCGTCGCCATCGACCCGAAGACCGGCAAGATCCTCGCGGTCGCCTCGACGCCGTCGTACGACCCGACGACGATCAGCACCGGCAACAACAGCGTCTGGAAGAAGCTGACGACCGACCCCGACAAGCCGCTGGTCAACCGCGCGCTGCGGCAGCCGCTGCCGCCGGGTTCGACCTTCAAGCTGGTCGTGGCCGCCGCCGCGCTGGAGAACGGGCTCTACGAAGACGTGGACGCCAAGACGGACAGCCCGGACCCGTACACCCTGCCCGGCACGACGACCGTCCTGAAGAACGAGAACGCGTCCGCTCCCTGCGAGAACGCCTCGATCCGGGTCGCGCTCCAGTACTCCTGCAACAACGTCTTCGGCAAGATGGCGGTCGACCTGGGCCAGGACAAGGTCCGGGCGATGGCGGAGAAGTTCGGCTTCAACGACACGCAGCAGGACGTGCCGGTGCGGGCGTACACCAGCGTGTACCCCAAGGACATGGACCGGTCGTCCACGGCGCTGACCGGCATCGGCCAGTACGACGTCACCGCGACGCCGCTCCAGATGGCCATGGTGTCCGCCGCCATCGCCAACGACGGCAAGCTGGTCTCGCCGCACATGGTGTCGCAGACCAGCGACTCCGACGGCAATGTGCTGAAGAACTACGACGACAGCGCGGACACCGGCGAGATCGTCAGCTCGGACACCGCCCGGCAGCTCCGGTCGGCGATGCAGACGGTCGTCGAGGACGGCACGGGCACGAACGCCCTGATCCCCGGCGCGACCGTGGGCGGCAAGACCGGTACGGCCCAGCACGGCGAGAAGAACAGCAAGACGCCGTACGCCTGGTTCACGTCGTTCGCGAAGTCCGACTCGAACGGCAAGGAGGTCGCCGTCGCGGTCATGGTCGAGCAGTCGGACGCGGCGCGCTCCGAGGTCAGCGGCAACGGACTTGCGGCGCCGGTCGCCAAGGCGATGATGCGGGCCGCGCTGAGGAACTGAGGCGCGCCCGGCCCGTACGTGAGGCGGCCCCGCACCCCGTCGGACGGGGTGCGGG
>NZ_JBHYXD010000010.1:0-19848 GCF_042751995.1 Streptomyces sp. NPDC059371
CCATTAATAAACCCACAAAGAGCGTGGGATGGGTGTCTTGTGAATTTCCCACAGGGCCCTACACGGACACCGCGCGCGGGGAGCCCTCGTTCACTCCTCGCCGGCCAGGGTCAGCGACCGCAGCCGCTGTCCGGCGTACCAGGTGGCGAGGACGGTGACCACGATCAGCAGGACCGTCGCGGTCGGCAGGCTCACGTCCGAGGTGACGATGTCGCCGCCGGTCACCTTGTGGCCCACGGCGAGCGCCCACTGCTGGACGCTGAGGGTGCGCGCGCCGGACACCAGGGATCCGAACAGGGCCTCCCAGACGAGCGCGTAGACGAGCCCGAAGACCACCGCGTGCCGGGTCACGGTCCCGAGGAGCAGGAACATCGCGGCGTAGGCGATCGAGGCGACCAGGGCGGCCACGGTGTAGGCGACGGCGATCTGCTGGCCGTTGCCGTTGAGGATCATGCCCGCGATGAAGGTCGGCACCGCCGAGAAAGCCATCGTGACGGCGATCGCGACGATCAGCTTGGTGAAGATGATCGTGGGCCGCTTCAGGGGCTTGGCCAGCAGATACACCACCGAGCCGTCGTCGATCTCGGGTCCGATCGCTCCCGTGCCGGCGATGACGCCGATGATCGGCACCATGGTGGCGAGGGCGAACCCGCCGAGCAGGTCCGAGGCCACCTGGTCGTCGGCTCCGGAGAAGCTCCGGACGGCCAGGGAGATCACGATCAGCAGGACGGGCAGGACGCCGAGGATGAGGGCCCGCCGGCGGCCGAGCAGGCCCCGGTAGGTGAGCCGGGCGACTGTGGGGTCGTACATCTTGGCCTCCTACGCCGCGACGAGATACGAGAAGACGGATTCCAGCGACTCGTCGGACGGCGACACCGTCAGCAGCCGGATGCCGTGCTCGCGCGCGACCTTCGGCAGCAGGGCGGTGAACCGGCCGAAGTCGACGGCCTGGATGCGCAACGCGCCCTCGGCGAGGTCGACCTCGATGCCTGAGGTCGACGGGTCGGCGATGAGGGCGGCGGCCAGTGCCCGGTCGTCGCTGGAGCGGATCAGATAGCGGTGCGGGCGGTCGGTCATCAGCCGGCGGATGCGCCGGAAGTCGCCGCTCGCCGCGTGCCGTCCGGCGACGATCACCTCGATGTGGGCGGCGAGCTGCTCCACCTCTTCGAGGATGTGGGACGAGAACAGCACGGTGCGGCCCTCGTCGCCCATGCGGCGCAGCAGATCCATGAGCTGCATGCGCTGGCGCGGGTCCATGCCGTTGAACGGTTCGTCGAGGAGCAGCAGCGACGGGTCGTGGACCAGAGCGGACGCCATCTTCACGCGCTGGCGCATGCCCTTGGAGTACGTGGAGATCTTGCGGTCCTGCGCGTACTCCATCTCGACGGTGGCCAGCGCGCGGTCGGCGGCCTTCGGGCCGAGTCCGTGCAGTTCGGCGTTGGCGACGACGAATTCGCGTCCGGTCAGGAAGTCGTACATCGCCTCGCGCTCGGGGACGATGCCGATGTGGCGGTAGATGTCCTCGTTGCGCCAGGTCGGCTTGCCGTCGAGGGTGACGGTGCCCGTGGAGGGGGCGAGGAAGCCGCCCATCATGTTGATGAGGGTGGACTTTCCGGCGCCGTTCGGGCCGAGCAGGCCGGTGACGCCGGGTCCGATGGTCATCGTGATGTCGTTGACCGCCACCACGTTGCCGAACCAGCGCGAGACGTGGTCGATGGTGAGCGTGGTCACAGCCCGGCCTTTCGGTAGCGGCGCATCAGGAGGCCGTAGCAGCCGGCGATGAGACCCAGGACGACGACGAGGTAGACGACGCCCTGTGCGGACGAGGGGCCCACCTGGCCGGGGAAGGCGGAGGACGCCCCCAGGAAGGCCGTCTGGACTCCGTCGATGAGCGTGATGGGCGAGAAGAGCCCGATCCAGGGGACGGCTCCGCTGCTGGACCGCTCGAAGGCGATGGCCTGGACGGTGGAGACGGCTCCGTAGGAGATGGTCAGGGCGGCGATGACGGCCGCGATGCCGAAGCCGCGGCGCGGGGTGATCGCCGAGATGACCAGGGCGATGCCGGCGAAGAGCACGGACAGCAGGGCCACGGAGAGCAGTCCCTGTCCGAAGCCCTCGCTCTGGTCGGCGAAGTCGAGCTTCGCCAGCAGCGCGCCTACATAGAGGACGACCAGCGGGGCGGCCGTGAGGATGAACAGCGCCGAGGCCAGGGCCGCGTACTTGGCGCGCACGTAGTCGGCGGTCTCTATGGGGCGCGAGAAGTACAGCGGGATCGTCTTGAAGCGCAGGTCCCGGGAAACCGCCTGGGGGCCCTGCGAGGCGACGTACAGGCCGATGACCGCCTGCATGATCACCGCGTAGCGCGTGTAGTCGACGGGCAGGTCCTTCGCCTTGGTGGCGACGGCGACGGCCACCATGATCAGTGCGGGAACGCACATGACCACGAAGAGCAGCATCGGCAGGACCTTGGACTTGACCGAGCGGCCGAGTCCGTAGGCGCCTCGCAGGGACTGCGAGTACAGGGAGCGGCGGGCGTATGCGCGGCCGAGGCGCGGGCCGTCGTAGTTGCGGTAGCCGATGTTGTGGATACGGGTCTGCTCACCCGGCTGGGTGAGGGGGTGCTCAACCGCCATGGCCGACCGCCTCCTTCCGCTGGTCGTCGCTGTCGGTGAAGACCTCGGCGATGTGGTGTCTGCGCTGTTCCATGCGGACCAGCCCGAGGCCGAGGTCGGCGACCACGTCGCGGACGAGGTCGTAGGTTTCCTCGCTCTCGGTGGTGAGCAGCAGGATGTGTCCGGCGCCCGGCAGTCCGCCGCCGTCGTGGGTCTCGATCCCGCGCGCGTGGAGCACCTCGCGCACCGCGCTAGTGCCGTTCGGGTGTTCGTCGCTGTCGGTGACCTCGATGGCGAGGGTCGTCGTGGTCTTGGTGAAGTCGGTGGTGGAGCTGGAGCGCAGGAGCTTGCCGCCGTCGACGACCACGACGTGGTCGCAGGTGCGTTCCAGTTCGCCCAGGAGGTGCGAGGTGACCAGGACCGAGATGCCGAAGTCCGTGTGGATGCGGCGGATCAGTCCGAGCATGTCGTCGCGGCCGACCGGGTCCAGGCCGTTGGTCGGCTCGTCCAGGAAGACGAGCCGGGGGTCGTGGACGAGGGCCTGCGCGAGTTTGACGCGCTGCTTCATGCCCGTGGAGTAGCCGCCGATGGGGCGGTAGCGCTCCTCGTACAGACCGACGTGGCGCAGGGTGTCCGCGGTGCGCTCGCGGGCCGCGGCCGGCGACAGTCCGGACATCCGCGCCATGTGGACGACGAACTCGGTGGCCGAGACGTCGGGCGGCAGGCAGTCGTGCTCGGGCATGTACCCGACCCGCTCGCGGATGGCGGCGCCTTCGGTGGCGACGTCGAGACCGAGCACGTGTGCGCGGCCCTCGGTGGCGGGGGACAGACCCAGCAGGATCTTGATCAGTGTGGACTTGCCGGCTCCATTGGCTCCGACGAGTCCGGTCACACCGGGCCCGACGTCCACGGAGAGCCGGTCAAGAGCGGTCACCCGGGGGTACCGCTTGCTCAGGCTTTCGGTCGCGATCACAGTCACGGTCCGACGGTAGTGGCGCACACCACAGGGGTCGTCAGCCCACGGAGGTGGATCCGCGTCAGCCTCCAGTCGTACGGGCCCGTAGGGGTCAGCCTCAGGTACGGCTTCCGGCCACCGGCGGGTCCCGTCAGGGTCGGTTGTCCACAGGCCGTCCGGGCCTATTGACGCGGCCTCTAACAACTGTCACATTCGCCAGTGTCACGTTACGGGCACGTACCGCAGTCGGTGCGGACAAGGTGGGGCGGTGGCATGACGACGGCGATGACGGGTGAACTCTCGGCGGAGCTGCGGGGGTTCCGGGAGGTCCAGCGTCTGGCGTACGCCTGCGCGGAGGCGGTCGCGGCGCAGCTGAAGCCCGGCGTCACCGAGCGGGAGGCGGCGCGCATGCAGCGGGTGTGGCTGCGCGAGCGCGGGGTGCGGGACTGGTTCCATCTGCCGTTCGCCTGGTTCGGTGACCGCACGGCCTTCGCCGGCTTCCGGATCCCGCTGCAGTTCTTCCCCACCGGCCGCCGGCTGGAGCCGGGGATGCCGTTCATCCTCGACATGGCGCCGGTGCACAAGGGCTTCACCGCGGACATCGGATACTCGGGCTCGCTGGGGCCGAACCCCGTGCAGGACAGGCTGCTCGCCGACCTGGAGGCGCACCGCGAGCTGATCCTGCGCGAGGTGCGCGAGCGGCGGTCGCTGCGGGAGATCTACGAGGACGTGGACCGGCTGATGGTGCGGCAGGGTCACGCCAACCGGCATCGGGCGTACCCGTTCGGCGTGATCGCGCACAAGGTGGACCGGGTGCGGGAGCGGCCCTGGTCGCCGCGTCTGTTCGGGTTCGGGGTCCAGTCTCTCAAGGGGCTGGCGGGCGACGCGCTGCGCGGGCACCGGGAGGGCTGGTCCCCGTTGTGGTCGCCGTACACGTTTTCCGACCACCCGCCCCGGCCGGGGCTGTGGGCGGTCGAACCGCACCTCGGATTCCGGGGTACGGGCGCGAAGTTCGAGGAGCTTCTGGTCGTCACGGACTCCCGGGACCCCGAGCAGAGCGCGTTCTGGCTCGACGACGATCTGCCGCACGTGCGGCGCTGGGCGGAGGACAAGTGAGTCTCGTGGGCGCGCGCGAGCGCCGGGTACGGACGGGCGGGGTCGAGCTGTGTGTCGCCGAACTGGGTGACGCCGGACAGCCGACCGTGGTGCTCGTGCACGGCTATCCGGACTCCAAGGAGGTGTGGTCCGAGGTCGCCGTGCGGCTCGCCGACCGCTTCCATGTCGTGCTGTACGACGTGCGGGGGCACGGCCGGTCGACGGCGCCGCGGCCCCTGCGCGGCGGGTTCACGCTGGAGAAGCTGACCGATGACTTCCTGGCGGTGGCCGACGCGGTCAGCCCCGGCGAGCCGGTGCATCTCGTGGGCCACGACTGGGGTTCGGTGCAGTCGTGGGAGTTCGTCACGGTCGCCCGCACGGAGGGCCGGATCGCGTCCTTCACATCGATGTCCGGTCCGTCCCTCGACCACTTCGGCCACTGGATCAAGCGGCGGATGCGGCGGCCCACTCCGCGAAGGATCGGCCAGCTCCTCGGGCAGGGCGCCAAATCCTGGTACGTGTACATGCTGCACACGCCGGTGCTGCCCGAGCTGGCCTGGCGCGGTCCCCTGGGCAGGCTGTGGCCGAAGATCCTTCAGCGGATCGAGAAGGTGCCCGCGGGCGACTATCCGACCGCGTCGCTGCCTTCCGACGCGGCGCACGGCGCCTGGCTCTACCGCGACAACGTACGGTCCCGGCTCGGCCGCCCCCGCGACGACGCGTACGCGCACGCGCCCGTGCAGCTCATCACGCCCCTGGGGGACGCCTTCCTCTCCGAGCGGCTCTACGACGAACTGGAGAAGTGGGCCCCCGCCTCGGTGCGCCGCACGCTCCCGGCCAAGCACTGGGTCCCGCGGACCAGGCCCGACCAACTGGCCTCCTGGATATCCGAGTTCGTGACGGTTCACGAGGGTCGCGAGGCCGGGGTGCCCGCGCCCGGACCGACGGCCTCCGGCAGGTACGCGGACCGGTTCGGCGGGCAGCTCGTGCTGGTCACCGGCGCCGGCAGCGGTATCGGGCGGGCCACCGCGTTCGCGTTCGCCGAGGCGGGTGCCCGCGTGGTGGCCGTCGACCGGGACGCGGAGGCCGCGGCCCGTACTGCGGAGATGGCCCGGCTGATCGGCTCGCCCGCGGCCTGGCCGGAGACGGCCGACGTCAGCGACGAGCAGGCCATGGAGAAGCTCGCCGACAAGGTCGCCACCGAGTACGGCGTGGTGGACGTGCTGGTGAACAACGCCGGTATCGGACTCTCCGGTTCGTTCTTCGACACCACGGTGGAGGACTGGAGGAAGGTCCTCGACGTCAATCTGTGGGGGGTGATCCACGGCTGCCGGCTCTTCGGGAAGCAGATGGCCGAGCGCGGACAGGGCGGACACATCGTCAACATCGCTTCGGCGGCGGCGTACCAGCCCTCGAAGGCGCTGCCCGCCTACAGCACCTCCAAGGCGGCCGTGCTGATGCTCAGCGAGTGTCTGCGCGCGGAGCTGGCCGGGAAGGACATCGGCGTCTCGGCGGTCTGCCCCGGCTTCGTCAACACGAACATCACCGCGACCACCCGTTTCGCGGGGGTCGACGCGGCCGAGGAGAAGCGGCGCCAGAAGAAGTCCGCGCGGCTCTACGGACTGCGCAACTACCCGCCGGAGAAGGTCGCCGACGCGATCCTGCGCGCGGTCGTCCGCGACTTGGCGGTGGTTCCGGTCACCCCGGAGGCGCGCGGCGCCCATCTCCTGCACCGCTTCGCGCCCCGGACGCTGCGCGCGATCGCCCGCATGGAGCCACCCTTGTGAGCGGGCGGCCCGCCGTCGGCGGCAGGGGCGATCGGGCGGGCGGCCGCTTCCCGGGGCCGGGAGGGCGGGGAGGGCGGGAGAGATGAGCGACGAGCCGGGCGGTGTCGCCTACCGCATCGAGGACCTGGCGCACCGCAGTGGCGCCACGGTCCGGACGATCCGCGCCTATCAGGACCGCGGACTGCTGCCCCGCCCCGAGCGACGCGGGCGCGCCAACGTGTACGCGGACGCCCATCTGGCGCGGTTGCGGCAGATCGCCGACCTCCTGGACCGCGGCTACACACTCGCCTCGATCAAGGAGCTGCTGGAGGCCTGGGACGCGGGCCGGGGACTGGGCGGGATACTCGGCCTGGTCGCGGAGGTCCACGGGCCGTGGACCGACGAGGAGGCCGCCCGGATCTCCCGGACCGAGCTGGTGGAGCGGTTCGGCGGCAGTCCCGACGACGTGGCGGTGGCGGAGGCCGTGGAGCTGGGCGTGCTGGAGCCCCTTCCGGGCGATGAGGACACCTTCCTCGTCCCGAGCCCTCAAGAGCTGTCCGCTGCGGTCGAGTTGCACCGGGCGGGCGTTCCCCTGTCCGCGATCACCTGTCATCTGCGGGAGTTGAGGGGTCAGGTCGAGCACATCGCCTCCCGTTTCCTGGAGTTCACGACGGAGCACGTCTTCGCGCGCTATCTGGGAGAACATCCGCCGAGCGACGCGGAAGCGGCCGAGGCGGCCTCGCTCGTACGACGGCTGCGGCCGCTCGCGCAGCAGACGGTGGACGCCGAACTGGCCAGGGCGATGCGGCTGTTCGCGACGCGTCATCTGAGCCGGCACCTAGCGGCGGGGCAGTTGCCGGTGGAGCCGGAAGGCGCGCGTCGGGTGGAGGTGGCCGCCGGGACGATGCGGGCCGTGGAGCGTCTGGTTGGCGTCGAGCACGGGGCGGCGTTCGTGACGGCGGCCGCCGAACGTGAGCTGCAGGCACGGACGTTGGACCGACTGGCAGCAAACGGCCCTCTCTCCACAGTTGTTGACGAAACGCCCTAAAGGACACGCGCGTTGTCCACAGATTCGTCAATTCACCTGTGGATAACGTCACTTGGTTGTGGATCAAACCTCCGACCCAAAATCAAATGCGTGATCCGCCTCTCTCCAGGCACGCTGGGAGGATGAAAGAACATGAGCAGACAGATGATCGGACGGAAAGACAGGCCGATGAACCGATGGACGAAAAGCGCACCGTGAAGGTGTCGAAGTACCTCTCGAAGCATCTGCGGCACCAGCCCGAGCGGATCGGGCTCACGCTCGGCGAGGGCGGCTGGGTCGAGATCGACACGCTGATCTCCGCGGCCACCACGCACGGCTTCCGCATCACCCGCGACGAACTCGATCATGTGGTGGCCACCAACGACAAGCGGCGCTTCGCCGTCGAGGGGACCCGGATCCGGGCCAGCCAGGGCCACTCCGTCGAGGTCGACCTCGGTCTGCCCCCGGCTACCCCGCCGGCGTACCTCTTCCACGGGACCGTGGCCCACAGCCTCGACGCGATCCGCGCCGAGGGCCTGAGAGCCATGAACCGGCACGACGTACACCTCTCGCCGGACCGGGAGACCGCCACCCGCGTCGGCGCCCGCCGCGGCCGACCGGTCGTCCTCTCCGTGGACGCCGGCGCCATGCACCGCGACGGCCATGTCTTCCGGGTCAGCGCCAACGGAGTCTGGCTCACCGAGGTCGTGCCTCCCCGCTATCTCCGGTTTCCCGGCCCGCACTGATCCCGGACGCCGTCCGAACCGGTCCCGATCCGTACCGATCTCGGTTTCCCGGCCCTCACCGCCCCGGGCGCCGGTCCGTACCGACGCCAGACGCCGGGCCACCCGTCGGACCGCCCTGCGGCGACCGTGCCCCGGATCCGTCTACGCTCGACGCATGAGTCTGCGTCTGAGCACCGTGATCCTGCCGTACGTCCGCTGGCACGAGGGCGGGCGTTCCGCATGGCAGCGCGCGGAGCAGCTCGGCTTCCACACCGCGTTCACCTACGACCACCTCTCCTGGCGGACCTTCCGCGACGGCCCGTGGTTCGGGGCCGTGCCGACCCTGACCGCCGCGGCCGCCGTCACCGACCGGCTGCGCCTCGGCACGCTCGTGACCTCGCCGAACTTCCGCCACCCTGTGACCCTCGCCAAGGATCTGATCTCCCTCGACGACATCTCCAACGGCCGGATCACGCTGGGCATCGGAGCCGGCGGCACCGGTTTCGACGCCACCGCGCTCGGACAGGACCCGTGGACCCCGCGGGAGCGCGCCGACCGCTTCGCCGAGTTCGTGCCCCTGCTCGACCGGCTCCTCACCGAGGACTCCGTCTCCTACGGCGGCAACTTCTACTCGGCGCACGAGGCCCGCAACATCCCCGGCTGCGTCCAGCGCCCCCGGCTGCCGTTCGCCGTGGCCGCCACCGGCCCGCGCGGACTGAAGCTCGCCGCCCGGCACGGGCAGGCGTGGGTGACGACCGGCGACCCGAAGCTGTACGAGACGGGCACCCCCGAACAGTCGGTTCAGGCCATTCGCGGACAGATCGGCAAGCTCGCCGACGCGTGCGCCGAGATCGGCGGGGACGTGGCGGAGCTCGACAAGATCCTGCTCACCGGCTTCACCCCCGACCGGGGCCGTCCCCTGGAGTCCCTCGACGCGTTCGTCGACTTCGCGGGCCGGCACGCCGAACTGGGCGTCACCGACATCGTGATCCACTGGCCGATCCCCGACTCCGACTTCGCCGCCGACCCCAAGGTCTTCGAGCGGATCGCCATGGAAGCGGTGGCCCAGCTCCGCTGAACCCGGCCGCCACACCCCGTGGTCCGGCCGGCGCCACGACATGGGCGGGGCGAGGGCCCGGGTGGGGCGAGAGTGAGACGAGGTGAACCGGCGTGAGAACGGTAACCACTCAAGTGTGCGGACCGCCGCACGACCGTGCGCATATATGCGGGAGACTGAGCACGTGACCTCAGCGACTCGCCGGCCCGAGACCCCGGCCTCCACCGTCCCGCCCCGGCTGATCGCCACGGACCTCGACGGCACCTTGTTGCGCGACGACAAATCGGTGTCCGACCGCACGATCGCCGCCCTCGCCGCCGCCGAACAGGCCGGCATCGAGGTCTTCTTCGTCACCGGCCGCCCGGCCCGCTGGATGGACGTCGTCAGCGACCACGTCCACGGGCACGGCCTGGCCATCGTCGGCAACGGCGCCGCCGTGGTCGACCTGCACGGCGGCCCCGGCACCCATCGCTTCGTCAAGATCCGCGAGCTGACGCCCGACATCGCGCTGGACGTCATCCGGATCCTGCGGACCGCCGCACCCGGCACGGTGTGCGCCGTCGAGCGGACGTACGGCCTCCACCTCGAACCGGGCTACCCCCTGATGCACATGGAGCCCCCGGAGATCGTCCTGCCCGCCGAGAAGCTCCTCGCCGAGGACGCGCTGGACTCCGATCAGCCGGTGCTCAAGGTGCTCGCGTTCCACCCGGAGATGGACCCGGACGAATTCCTCGCCGTCGCCCGACCCGCCATCGGAGACCGGGCGAACGTGACCCGGTCGAGCCCCAGCGCCCTGCTGGAGATCAGCGGTCCCGGCATCTCCAAGGCCAGCACCCTCGCGCTCTGCTGCGCCGAGCGGGGCATCTCGCCCGAGGAGGTCGTCGCCTTCGGCGACATGCCGAACGACGTCGAGATGCTCACCTGGGCCGGCCGGTCGTACGCCATGGGCAACGCCCACCCGGCCGTGATCGCCGCCGCCTCCGGGCGCACGGTCGCGAACAACGAGGACGGGGTGGCGGTCGTGATCGAGCGGATCCTGGCGGACGGCGCGTAGCCCTTGGCGGCCGACGCTGAGGTCCTCCGGCATCCGTGTGTGCCCTCAGCCGGTACGGCCGGGCCCCTCGGACATCCGCGCTCGGGCCTCCGCCGGTCCGGCTGACGGCCTCCGGCATCCGTGTGCAGCCCTCCGCCGGACCGGCGGAGGGCCACCGGCATCCCGTACCGGAGGACGCGGCCGGCCCGGGTCCTAGACGACGACCCCGTGCTCCGCCAGCCACGGGACCGGGTCGATCGCCGATCCCATCTCCGGCGTCACCCGCACCTCGAAGTGCAGATGCGGACCGGTCGAGTTGCCGCTCGTGCCCGACTGGCCGATCCACTCCCCGGTCGAGACCCGCTGCCCCTGGTCGACGGCGACCGACGCGAGATGCGCGTACTGCGTGTAGTAGCCGTTCGGGTGCTCGACCACGACCTCGATGCCGAACCCGCCGCCGCAGGACACCTTCACCACCCGGCCGGCCCCGACCGCCCGCACCGGGGTGCCGATGGGCACCGCGAAGTCCTGCCCGGTGTGCCGGTGCGCCCAGTGCTCGCCTCCGCTGCCGAATCCCGCGGAGAGTTCGTACGTCTCCACGGGCGCGACCCACGCGCTCGTGAACGCCGTCGGCGGCTGGTCGAGACGGACCGCCCCGCGGCAGGAACCGGCCGCCACGGAGGCGTCCGCCCGGCTCTGCAACGCCGACCGCGCCTCGTCGAGCTTGGCCTCGATGGTCCGCTTGACCGCGGCGAGTTCCCCGGTCCGCTTCTCCAGCGCCTGCCACTCGGAGCGGGCCTTGCCCTCGTCGGCCGCGAGCCGGACCTCGGCACGCCGGCTCTTCGCGACGGCGCCGGCGACGGCCAGATCGGCCCGCCGCACGGCGTGCTGACCGCGCATCAGGCCTTCGGGGTCCTTCGCGAACAGGATCTGCGCCGTGTACGGCAGCCCGCCGCCCTGCCGGTACTGGGCGCGCACGATACGGCCCAGATCCTCGTGGAGTACCGAGATCTCCTGCCGCTCCTGGACGAGACGGCGCTCGGCCTGCTCCGCCCGGCCGCGCTGCGCCTCGGCGTCCTGGCGCCCCGCCTCGTACTGTCCCGTCGCGACCGAGGCGTCCTCGTACAGCCGCGCCACCTGGGAGCTGATGTCGAGGTCCACGCCGTCGCCGTCGGCCACCGCCGGCCGGGCCGCGAGGATCACGAGAGCGGACAACAGGACCGGTACGAGAAGGGGATGGCGGCGAGATGAGCGCATGACAGCGATCGTGACCCGCGCCTGCGGGCCCGGCCCGTTCAAGGCGTACACCTGGGGGACAGGACGTCACGAATGGCGCAGCGGCAGGGCCTGACGGACCCTCAGCGGCCCGGCCGAACGACTCGGGCCGGCGATGCCGTTCGCGAACGGGTCACCCACACACGGGATTCAGTGCGGCACCTGCCACACCACCGTCGTACCGCCGCCGCCCTCACCGATCCCCGGCCCGTACCAACTCGCCCCGCCCAGCGACTCGGCACGCCGCTTGAGGTTCTTCAGGCCGCTGCGCCGGCCGCCCTCGGGAATGCCGACCCCGTCGTCCGCGACGGCGAGGCGGACACCGGGCCGCCCGTCCGGCAGCAGGACGTCCGCGTCGACGGAGACCTCGATCCGGGAGGCCCCCGCGTGCCGGAAAGCGTTGGAGAGGGCTTCGCGGAGCGCGGCGATGAGGTTCTTGGCGGTGAGTTCGCCGACCTTCGTGTCGACGGGCCCGGTGAAGTGGTGCCCGGGGTGGAAACCGAGGGGGACGGCGGCCATGTTGATCTCGCGCAGAACGCGGGTGCGCAGTCCGGAGGGCGTCTCGGCGGGGCCCTGCCGGAGCGCGAAGATCGCGGTGCGGATCTCCTGGATGGTGACGTCGAGTTCGTCGACCGCCTTGCCGACACCCCGCCGCACCTCGGGCACGTTCGACCGGCGCTGCGCGCTCTCCAGCATCATCCCGGTGGCGAACAGCCGCTGGATGACCAGGTCGTGCAGGTCGCGGGCGATCCGGTCGCGGTCCTCGTACACCGCGAGCCGTTCCCGGTCGCGCTGGCTCTCGGCCATCATCAGCGCCAGGGCCGCCTGGGAGGCGAACTGCGTGGCGACGGTCCGCTCGGTCTCGGTGAACTGGCGTCCGTCGCGCGGCCTCGGGGTCAGCAGGGCGCCGAGGACCCGGCCGTCGCACTGCAGGGGGAGCATCATGACGGGTCCGTAGGCGTGGGTGAGATCCGTCCGCAGGCGAGGGTCGGCGGACGCGTCCGCCAGGAACACAGGTTTCCCGTCGCGGAGTTCGGCGACCAGTTCGCTCTCCGGCGGCACGACCACGCCGAGCGCCTTCGACGGGTGGTCCGCGGCCACCGCCACGACCTCCAGGCCGCCCTCCTCCGCGGGGAGCAGCACGATTCCGGCCGCGGAGCCGGAGAGCCGACGCGCCTGTTCGGCGACGATCTGCAACGCGTCCTCGGCGTCGCCGCCCGCCAGCAGCGCGGTGGTGACGGCCACCGAGCCGTCGATCCAGCGTTCCCGCTGCTTCGCCGCTTCGTAGAGGCGGGCGTTGCCGATGGCGATACCGGCTTCCGTGGCGAGTACCCGGACCATGTGGAGATCGTCGTCGTCGAAGGTGCCGCCACCACGCTTCTCGGCGAGGTACAGGTTTCCGAAGATCTCCCCATGGACCCGGATCGGTACGCCCAGGAAGCTGCGCATCGGCGGATGGCCGGCCGGGAACCCGCAGGAGCGCGGGTCGTCGGTGAGGTTCGCGAGGCGCACCGGATCGGGGTCGCGGATGAGCGCGCCCAGCAGCCCCTTGTGGCCGTCGGGCCTCCGGCCGATCCGGTGGGCGGTCTCCTCGTCGACACCGCGCTGGACGAAATCCGACAGGCCCTGACCGCTCTCGCCCACGACTCCGATGGCCGCGTACCGCGCGTCCGTGAGTTCGGCGGCCGTCTCGCAGATCCGGCCGAGTTTGGAGTGCAGTTCCAGTCCCGATCCGACCGACCGCACGGCCTCCAGCAGTCGTGGGACCCGGGCGTCCGGCTCGCCGGTCAGCCCTCCCGCTGCGCGAGCCGCCGCCGCACCCGTGTCGTCGCCCGGGACGGGGGAGCCCCTCGCCGCTGACATGCTCTGAGCCTAGTGGGGCACAACCGCGCTCACCAGCCGGTCCGCGGCGGTCTCCCGTTCCGCCATCTCCCGCAGCGGCCCCTCGACGGCCGACAGCTCGGCGAACGAACCGCGCTGGACCACGCGACCCCGCGCGAGCACGATCACCTCGTCCACGGCGTCGAGTCCGGCCAGCCGATGCGTGATCAGCAGGGTCGTGCGGCCCTTGGTCGCGGCCAGCAGGTCCGCGGTGAGCGCGTCGGCCGTCGGCAGGTCGAGGTGTTCCGCCGGTTCGTCGAGGACGAGCACGGGGAAGTCGGCGAGCAGCGCCCGTGCCAGGGCGAGCCGCTGGCGCTGACCGCCGGACAGCCGTGCCCCGTGTTCTCCGATCGGGGTGTCGAGCCCGTCGGGCAGCGCGTCCACCCAGTCGAGGAGGCGAGCCCGCGCGAGCGCGTCGCGCAGCGCGGCCTCGGTCGCGTCCTTGCGGGCGAGCAGCAGGTTCTCGCGCACGGTGCTGTCGAAGAGGTGCGCGTCCTGGGCGCACAGTCCGATCAGCCGGCGCACGGCGTCCCCGTCCATGCCGTACGCGTCCGCCCCTGCGAGCGTGAACGTCCCCGCTTCGGGGTCCAGGAAGCGCAGCAGCACCTGTGCGAGCGTCGTCTTGCCGGCTCCGGAGGTGCCGACCACCGCGATCCTGCGGCCCTCTTCGAGGGTCAGGTCGAGTCCGGCCAGCGCGTCCCGGTCCTGGCCCGCGTACCGGGCCCGGAGTCCGGACACCCGGAGCGGAAACGGTGACGCGGGAGCCGGCCACGGCTCTCCGGGCTCGCGTACGGGATCGGGGGCGTCCAGCACCTCGTACACGCGCTCGGCGCTCTTGCGCACCCGCTGCCGGTACTGGACGGCGAGCGGCAGTCCCATGACCGCCTCGAAGGCGGCGAGCGGGGTGAGGACGACGACGGCCATGAGCACGCCGTGCAGACGCCCCGCGGCGACCGCCTGGGCGCCGACGAGAGCGGTGGCCGCGACGGTGAGCCCGGAGACGAGTGCCGTGAGTGCGTCGCCGAGGGCGGTCGCGGTGGCGGCCCGGGAGGCGATCGTCGTGAGGACGCCGTCGGCCTGCCGCGCCTGGGCGGTACGGGCGGGCAGCGCGCCCGCGACGGTCAGTTCGGCGGTCCCCGTGAGCAGATCGGCCACCTGGGTGGCCAGCGTCCCGCGGGCGGGAGCCAGCCGTCGTTCGGCGCGGCGCGCGACGGCACCGGTCACCAGGGGGACCCCGGCGCCCGCGGCCAGCAGACCGGCGGCGAGAACGGCTCCGGCTTCGGGGAGCAGCCAGGCGGTGAACCCGACGGAGGCGGCGGAGACCAGGACCGCGGCTCCGGCCGGCAGCAGCCAGCGCAGCCAGTAGTCCTGGAGGGCGTCGACGTCGGCGACAAGTCTCGACAGCAGGTCGCCGCGCCGGGTGGTCCGCAGTCCGGCGGGCGCGAGCCGTTCCAGACGCCGGAAGACGGCGACCCGTGTGTCGGCCAGCATCCGCAGCACGGCGTCGTGCGAGACGAGCCGTTCCGCGTACCGGAACACCGCCCGTCCGATGCCGAACGTCCGGGTGGCCGTCACCGCCACCATCAGATAGAAGACGGGCGGCTGCTGTGAGGCCCGTGAGATGAGCCAGCCGGAGGTCGCCATCAGGCCGACGGCGCTCCCGAGCGCGAGGCTGCCGAGGAGCAGGGCGAGCGCGAGCGGACCACGCCGGGGTGCCGCCATCGCCCGGACACGGGCGAGCACGCCGTCGCGGCCCCGAGGCGTCGCGCCAGGTCCTTCTGCCGGGGACGGACTCTCCGGCCCGGTTCCTTGGGGCGGCTGTGCGCGTGTCGGCTTCGGGGAGCCTGAGACGCCCGCCTCGGGCGCCGGCCTCGGCGCGCCGACGACGGCTGCTTCCAGACGGGCCACCCGGTCCGCGGCTTCCAGACGGACCACGCGGTCCGCGACGTCCAGGAGGGCCGGCCGGTGCACGACCAGCAGTACGGTCCGCCCCACGGCCAGCCGCCGGACCGCCGCGACGACCTCGGCCTCGGTCGCCCCGTCGAGCGCGGCCGTCGGCTCGTCGAGCAGCAGCACGGGCCGGTCCGCGAGGAACGCCCGCGCGAGCGCCAGGCGTTGGCGCTGGCCGGCCGACAGTCCCGCGCCGTCCTCACCGAGGACCGTGTCGGCCCCGGCGGGCAGGGCGTCCACGAACTCCGCCGCACCGGCGTCGACGAGCGCCTCGCGCAGCGCCGCCTCGTCGGCGCCGGGCCGTGCCAGCCGTACGTTCTCGGCGATGGATCCGGCGTACAGGTGCGGTCGTTGCGGCACCCAGGCGATCCGCGAACGCCACTCGACGAGGTCGGCGTCCGCGAGATCGGCTCCCCCGGCGCGGACGTGGCCGGCGGTGGGCTCCACGAACCCGAGCAGGACGTTCAGCAGGGTCGACTTGCCCACCCCGCTGGGGCCGACGAGGGCGACCGTCTCACCGGGCCCGACGGTGAAGGAGACGTCCGAGACCGCGTCCGTGGAGCGTCCCGGGTAGCGCACGGTCACGCCGTCGAAGACGATCTCCCCCGCGGGCATGTGCCGCGAACCGGAGCTCGGCGCCGGCGTCTCCAGCACCTCGAAGATCGCCTCGGCGGCCGCGAGCCCCTCGGCGGCGGCGTGGTACTGGGCTCCCACCTGCCTGAGCGGCAGATAGGCCTCGGGTGCCAGCACGAGGATGAGGAGCCCCACGTACAGATCCATCTCGCCATGGACGAGCCGCATTCCGATGGTCACCGCGACCAGGGCGACCGAGATGGTGGCGAGCAGTTCCAGGGCGAAGGACGACAGGAAGGCGATCCGGAGCGTCCTCATGGTCGCCTGCCGGTACTCGCCGGTGATCTTCCGGATCGACTCGGCCTGTGCCTTGGCCCGGCCGAACACCTTGAGCGTGGGCAGTCCGGCGACCACGTCCAGGAAGTGTCCGGACAGCCGGGACAGCATCCGCCATTGGCGGTCCATGTGGCTGCGTGTGGCCCAGCCGATCAGCACCATGAACAGGGGGATGAGCGGCAGGGTGGCGACGATGATCGCCGCGGACACCCAGTCCTCGGTGACGATCCGCGCCAGCACGGCGACCGGGACCACCACCGCGAGGCCCAACTGCGGCAGATAGCGCGAGAAGTAGTCGTCGAGCGCGTCGACACCGCGTGTCGCGAGGGCGACCAGGGAGCCGGTTCGCTGGCCGCTGAGCCACCCGGGCCCGAGCGCCGCGGCCCGCTCCAGCAGCCGCCCCCTGAGCTCCGACTTGACCGCGGCACTCGCGCGGTGCGCGGCAAGCTCGGTGAGCCAGGCCACCAACGCGCGCCCGAGCGCCACAGCCGTCAACAGGATCAGGGGAGTGCGCAGTTCGGCGGCGGAGAACCCGTGCTGGAAGGCGCCGACCACCACTTCGGCGATGAGCATCGCCTGTGCGATGACCAGAGCCGCTCCGGCGACGCCCAGCCCCACGACCGCGACAAGAAAGCGGCGGGTGGCCCGGGCGTACCGGAAGAGGCGCGGATCGATAGGTTTCACGTGAAACACACCTTTAGCCCATCAGGCACGTTTCACGTGAAACATGCCGCTCCATCGGATTCAGTGCGACACGTCCACGGCGATGTGGTGCGTGCCGATGCGCTTGCGGAACACCCAGTAGGTCCAGCTCTGGTAGAGCAGGACGATCGGCGTGGCGATCACGGCACACCAGGTCATGATCGTCAGGGTGTAGTGGCTCGAAGAGGCGTTGGTGACCGTGAGGCTCCAGTCCTCGTTGAGCGAGGACGGCATGACGTCCGGGAAGAGCGACAGGAAGAGCATCGTGACGGCGGCCACGATGGTGAGCCCCGAGAGAATGAACGCCCAACCCTCACGACCGACGTTGACCATCGCCAGCGCCGCGACCAGAGCGACCACGGCCACGATCAGCGCGACCAGTGATGCGCCGTCACCGTTGTCGATCTGCGTCCAGATGAGGAAGACCAGCGCCAGCACGGCCGTCGCCAGGCCGAGCCGCAGTGCGAGCTTCCGGGACCGCTCCCGGATGTCTCCGACCGTCTTGAGTCCGACGAACACCGTTCCGTGGAAGGTGAACAGAGTCAGCGTCACCAGACCACCGAGGATCGAGTACACGTTGAGCAGGTCCCAGAAGTTGCCCACGTACTCGAAGTTCCGGTCGATCTTCACTCCGCGCACGATGTTGCCGAAGGCCACACCCCACAGGAATGCCGGGATCAGCGAGGTCCAGAAGATCGCTGTCTCCCAGTTGCGCTGCCAGTGCTCCTCGGGTCGCTTCGACCGGTACTCGAAGGCGACGCCCCGCACGATCAGGCAGACCAGGATGATCAGAAGGGGCAGATAGAAGCCCGAGAAGAGGGTGGCGTACCACTCGGGGAAGGCCGCGAAGGTCGCGCCACCGGCCGTGAGCAGCCACACCTCGTTGCCGTCCCACACAGGGCCGATCGTGTTGATCAGCACCCGCTTCTCGATGCGGTCGCGGGCCAGCAGCTTGGTGAGGATGCCGACTCCGAAGTCGAAGCCCTCCAGGAAGAAGTAGCCGATCCAGAGGATCGCGATGAGGACGAACCAGACGTCGTGAAGTTCCATGACTCAGCAGCTCCCTGAGCCTAGTAGGAGAAGGCCATCGGCTTGTCGGCGTCCGTGGAGTCGCCGCCGATCCTGGTGGGCGGGTTGAGGTCGGACTCGGTGAGCTCGGGCGGCCCCGCCTTGACGTACTTCGCGAGCAGCTTGACCTCGATGACGGCGAGGATCGCGTAGATCAGCGAGTACACGGTCAGGGAGGTGATGACCTCGCCCTGCGAGACGGTGGGGGAGACCCCGTACCGCGTCTGCAGAACGCCGTACACGACCCACGGCTGCCGGCCCATCTCGGTGAAGATCCAGCCCCAGGAGTTGGCGATCAGCGGGAAGGCCAGAGTCCAGATGGCGATGCGCCAGCCCCACTTGGTGAGCTTCGGGCCGAGTGCCTTGTTCTTGAACAGGACCAGATGCGGTGCCTCGTCCTCGCCGACCCTCAGGTGCTGCGGCAGCATGAACTTCTTGCGGGTCAGCCAGAGTCCGACGATGCCGATCGCGAAGGAGGCCATGCCGAAGCCGATCATCCAGCGGAACGCCCAGAAAGTGACCGGGATGATGGGGCGGTAGTCGCCGGGACCGTACTTCTCCTGCTCGGCCTTGTTCGTGTCGTTGATGCCGGGGACGTACGAGTTGAAGTCGTCGTCGGCGAGGAACGACAGTATTCCGGGGATCGACAGCTCGACGGTGTTGTGGCCCTTGCTGACATCTCCGTACGCGAAGATCGAGAAGGGCGCGGAGTCCTGGCCGTCCCACAGCGCTTCGGCGGCGGCCATCTTCATCGGCTGCTGCTTGAACATGATCTTGCCGAGGGTGTCGCCGCTGATCGCCGTGAGGAGACCGGCGATGACGACGGTGACGAGGCCGAGGCGCAGCGAGGTCTTCATGATGGCGACGTGCCGCTTACGGGCCAGGTGGATCCCGGCGATGCCCACCATGAAGGCGCCACCGGTCAGGAAGGCGGCCGTGAGGGTGTGGAACACCTGGGCGAGCGCGGTGTTCTGGGTCAGCACATGCCAGAAGTCGGTGAGTTCCGCGCGCCCCTTCTCCTTGTTGATCCGGTAGCCGACCGGGTGCTGCATCCACGAGTTGGCCGCGAGGATGAAGTACGCGGACAGCATCGTGCCGATGGAGACCATCCAGATGCAGGCGAGGTGGAGCTTCTTCGGCAGCTTGTCCCAGCCGAAGATCCACAGCCCGATGAAGGTGGACTCGAAGAAGAAGGCGAGCAGGGCCTCGAAGGCGAGCGGAGCGCCGAAGATGTCACCGACGAAGCGTGAGTAGGCGGACCAGTTCATGCCGAACTGGAACTCCTGGACGATGCCGGTGACGACGCCCATCGCGATGTTGATCAGAAACAGCTTGCCCCAGAACTTGGTGGCGCTCAGGTACTTCGGCTTCTCCGTCCGCACCCAGGCGGTCTGCAGGCCGGCGACGAGCGCGGCGAGCGAGATCGTCAGGGGTACGAAGAAGAAGTGGTAGACGGTGATGATTCCGAACTGCCATCGCGCCATGGTCTCTGGCGCCAAAGCCAATTCCACGTCGTCAGTCTCCTTACGTCGCCGTTGTCACAGCGGCAGTGTGCCCGCTTTGTCGCAGACATCATGGGAGCAACAGGACACGCTTGTGAACGCGTTCACATTCACAAGCAATTATGACGCATGCCCGTTCGACTGCGGAGGGGTGGGGGGTCCTTAAACCGGACCGAAGGTCCCGAACGCCGAGGGGGGGGGGAGGGGAGAGAAAAAAAAAAGAAACCACCACACGAAGGAAAACAACAAAAAGAGAGAGACGGAGAAAGAAAGAGAGAAAAAGAGAGAGAA
>NZ_JBHYXD010000010.1:19858-48368 GCF_042751995.1 Streptomyces sp. NPDC059371
GCGCGCGCGCGGCGCTGCCCCCTGCATCCCCCCCCCCCCCCCCCCTCTCCAGGTGGCTACAGCCCCTTGTGGAAGCTCTCGGTCGCCTTCAGGAAGATGTCGTTCGCCTCGGTCTCACCGATCGTGACGCGGACGCCCTCGCCCGTGAAGGGCCGCACGACGACCCCGGCCTGCTCGCAGTGCGCGGCGAAGTCGAGGGTGCGCTCCCCCAGCCTCAGCCACACGAAGTTGGCCTGCGTCTCGGGCACCGTCCAGCCCTGACCGCGCAGGGCGTCGACCACCCGGGTGCGCTCGGAGACCAGCGAGCCGACCCGGCCGATCAGTTCGTCCTCGGCCCGCAGGCTCGCCACCGCGGCGTCCTGGGCGAGCTGGCTCACACCGAACGGCACCGCCGTCTTGCGCAGCGCGGCCGCCACCGGCTCGTGAGCGATCGCGAAACCGACCCGGAGCCCGGCCAGCCCGTACGCCTTGGAGAACGTGCGCAGCACACAGACGTTGGGCCGGTCACGGTAGATCTCCACACCGTCCGGCACCTCGATGTCACGGATGAACTCGCGGTACGCCTCGTCCAGGACGACCAGCACATCACTCGGCACCCGGTCCAGGAACCGCTCCAGCTCGGCCCGGCGGACCACCGTGCCGGTCGGGTTGTTCGGGTTGCAGACGAAAATCAGCCGCGTCCGGTCGGTGATGGCATCGGCCATCGCGTCCAGGTCGTGCACCTCGCCCGGGGTCAGCGGCACCCGCACCGAGGTGGCCCCGCTGATCTGCGTGATGATCGGGTACGCCTCGAAGGAGCGCCAGGCGTAGATGACCTCGTCACCGGGGCCGCTCGTGGACTGCAGCAGCGACTGCGCGACACCGACCGAGCCGGTACCGGTCGCCAGGTGCGAGACGGGGACGCCGAAACGGTCCGCCAGCTCGTTCATCAGACCCGTGCACGCCATGTCCGGGTAGCGGTTGAACGAACCGACCGCCGCGGTCAGGCTCTCGACCACGCTCGGCAGCGGCGGATACGGGTTCTCGTTGGAGGACAGCTTGTACGCCACAGCGCCGCCGGCGGCGGCGGGTTTGCCGGGCTTGTAGGTGGGGATACCCGCCAGCTCGGCACGCAGCTTGGGGTTCGTGTCGCTCACCGCAGTCCTCCTTGTGACCACCAGCGGCTCATGACCACCACCGGCTACCAATGCTTCTCACCTTATGAGGATTCCGCGCCGCTGCGAATGGCCTGTGGACAACCCGACACCGCCGCGCGCCCCGCCGGATGATCATCCGCGGACGTCCGTGACACCGGGCCGGGGCGTCGCCGCCGCACGCCCGGCGGCCCTCCCCGTACGAAGTCGTACGAAAGGGGGCGCGTCGACGGCCATCACATGCGCCGGTGGCTCACGCCGTGGCGCGCATCCCTCGTACAGGTGAGTTGAGACCTCTTCGAAACATGGCCCGCTTGGCAGGCTCGCACGCGCCGACAAGTCACGTATCGGGATGGGAACGTTCAACTACCTTCAGTTCAAAGGGAGTTAGCACATTTCGATCATGCAGAAACGTGCCTGTCAACGCGTGCATATGCGTCCGCACTACCCCACCGTATGAGCCCTACTATCGGCTCGCCATGACAGCAGCAGGGAAGCACCAGGTGAGCCGGGCGGAGACCTCCCGCCGAGGCGGTCGGCCGGGCCGGGCGGGCATCAGAGACGTGGCCGCGGCAGCAGGGGTCTCCATCACAACCGTGTCCGATGCCCTCAACGGCAAGGGGCGGCTCCCGGACGCCACCCGACGCCATGTCCGCGAAGTCGCCGACCGGCTGGGGTATCGCCCCTCGGCCGCGGCCCGAACCCTCCGTACCGGCAAGTCGGGCTTGATCGGCCTGACCGTCACCACGTACGGGGATGAACCTTTCACCTTCACCGAGTTCGCGTACTTCGCCGAGATGGCCAGAGCCGCCACCTCGGCCGCGCTCGCCCGGGGATACGCCCTGGTCATCCTCCCGGCGACCTCCCGCCACGACGTGTGGTCGAACGTCGCCCTGGACGGGACCGTGGTCATCGACCCGTCCGACCAGGATCCGGTCGTCAGCGAGCTGGTCCGCCAGGGGCTGCCCGTCGTCTCCGACGGCCGGCCCGTGGGATCGCTCCCGGTCACCGCCTGGGTGGACAACGACCACGAGGCCGCGGTCCTCGGCATCCTCGACCACCTGGCCGACGCCGGCGCCCGCCGCATCGGCCTCCTCACCGGCACCACCACGGACACGTACACCCGCCTCTCCACCACCGCGTACCTGCGCTGGTGCGAGCGCGTGGGCCAGGATCCGGTGTACGAGGCCTATCCCGCGCACGATCCGTGCGCCGGAGCGGTGGCCGCCGACCGGCTCCTCGCCCGGCCCGACCGGCCGGACGCCGTCTACGGCCTCTTCGACCCGAACGGCACCGACCTCCTGGCGGCCGCCCGCCGCTACGGTCTGCGCGTACCCGAAGACCTG
This sequence comes from Streptomyces sp. NPDC059371, assembly GCF_042751995.1. Classification (NCBI taxonomy): domain Bacteria; kingdom Bacillati; phylum Actinomycetota; class Actinomycetes; order Kitasatosporales; family Streptomycetaceae; genus Streptomyces; species Streptomyces sp. NPDC059371. The sequence continues at coordinate 22,338 of NZ_JBHYXD010000010.1, forward strand.
CTTCTGGTGTGCTGCAGCGAGTCGAACGTCTACGCCAGCACCGAGCCGCCCGTCACGACGCTGTCCCTCAAACCGCGCAGAATCGGCACGGCGGTCGTCCAGTTGCTGATCGACGCCATCGAGGGGGTCGAAACGGACCAACCGGTCGAGCAGGTGATACCCACAGAGCTGATCGTGCGGACCTCGTCGCAGCGGCGGCCGCCCCGGACGACCGTCAGTCCGCCCCGATCACCCGAGCAGGGCTGAGGCACGATCCGGATTGGGCGGGGCGAGCCCCGCCCAATTCGGGCGAAAACCGCGGTGAACTGGGCTCCTGTTCCGATTCACCACCCCTGGGTCATCACATGGCGCGATCCGCATTCCTATGATGGGCGGACGACACCGCGGGCCGCTGCGACCAGGCAGTCCGAACCGGTGCAGATGCGGCGCGATGGTGGTGGAGGGGTCGATGACTCAGGGGGCCGGTCAGGGACCCGAGGTGGTGCGGACGGCGACGTTGCGCGACTTCCGGGTACCCGGGTACGTCCACGAGACCGGTCCGTATGCGCAGAACACGCCTCACGGCGAGGGCGCCGGACCCATGACTGCGCGGTACGCGCCGGGAGAGTCGTCCCCGTACGCGTCCGGGGAGGCTCCGCCGGAGTTCCCGGGAGAGTTCTCCGAGGGGTACACGCCCACGCAGCGCGATCTGCCGGTCATCAACCGCGGCGACACCCAGCAGGTCGCCGTCGACCCCTCCGGCGCACCCGCCCCGGCACCCGGCGCCGGACCCGGCCCGCTGTACGTCGTCGGGGACGTGCACGGCTACCTCGACCAGCTCGTCGCCGCGCTCCAGGCCAAGGGCCTCGTCGACGCCGGCGGCAACTGGTCGGCCGGCACCTCGCGCCTGTGGTTCCTCGGCGACTTCACCGACCGGGGCCCGGACGGCATCGGCGTGATCGACCTCGTGATGCGGCTGTCCGCCGAGGCGGCCGCGGCCGGCGGCTACTGCAAGGCGCTCATGGGCAACCACGAGCTGCTGCTGCTCGGCGCCAAGCGGTTCGGCGACACCCCGGTCAGCTCCGGCGCCGGCACCGCCACCTTCCAGGCCGCCTGGCTCCTCAACGGCGGCCAGAAGACGGACATGGACCGCCTCCAGGACCACCACCTGCAGTGGATGGCCCGCCTCGACGCCATGGAACTGGTCGACGGACACCTTCTGGTGCACTCCGACACCACCGCCTACCTCGACTACGGCGACTCCATCGAAGCGGTCAACGACACCGTCCGCGAAACCCTCACCCGCAACGACGCCGAGGACTGCTGGGACCTCTTCCGCAAGTTCACCCGGCGCTTCGCCTTCCGCGACGAGGGCGCCGAGGCGGTCCGCGAACTGCTCGACGCGTACGGCGGCACCCGCGTCGTCCACGGCCACAGCCCCATTCCCTACCTTCTGGGCGAGGTGGGCCCGGAGGACGGCGAGGCCGGAGCGGGTCCCGTCATCGAAGGACCGCACGTCTACGCCGACGGTCTGGCCATCGCGATGGACGGTGGAGTGACCATGGCCGGAAAGCTGCTGGTCCAACAACTTCCGCTGGATATCTGAGCGTTCACCGGGCAGGCGTCCGGCCGACGGACCACTCCGGACAGGGGCCAATTTCTGGAAACCCCCTGTCACGGCGTGCCGTCGCCGCTCTACCATCGGCTTATCCGTAGCAGGCTCCCCTCCGTTTCTGCCCAACGGCTCGTCAGCGTGCGAGCCACCAGCCCTACGGAGCATCGGGGGATGCAGATGAACAGCGTTCCGCAGCACCTGCTGAGCGAGGACCGCCAGGAATACGAGCGGATCCTCGATGAGGCGCTGCGCTCCGCACCACACCGCCCGGAACTCGCCGCTGTCGGCCAGCGGCTCAACCTCGAACAACTGCGCACCATGGCGCTCAACGCCACGGCCCTCATCACGACGGCCGCGTCGGACGAGTACGCGCACTACGTGAAGGTCCGCAGCGAACTGCGCCGGCCGGTGCGGCCCGCCCCGGCCATGAGCGAGGAAGCCGGCTCCACGGAGCCGGGCACGACCGCTATGGGGCTCGCCGCCACCGTGGGGGAGGTCACCGAGACCGCCGGGGCCGGGGCGGTCGCCGTCGTCGCGGTGCTCGCCCCCGTCCTCGCCGGGACAGCCGCGGCCATATTCCTGCTCGTGGGCTACGTCCTGAGGATGCTCGATCCCGAGCCGACCATCGCCAGAACCCTTCTGACCACCGGATGGGTCTTCGGCGCGGTCACGGCGGCCGCCATTCTGGTCGCCGCGGCCGGACTGCTGCTGACCGCCCTGCGCAACGGTTCGTCCTCCCTCCACGCGGGAGCGGGTGACGAGCTGACCGGACAGGTCGCCCGGGCCAAGGAGGCCTGGCGTGACGCCCTGCTGGAGCGCGGCATCATGCCGTTCCTCCGGGAAGCCCTCGCGGACCCGGGCTCGGCGGCACTGAGCCGCCCCGCACCGGCCCCGAGCCGCATGCCCCACCTCGGGTACGGCCGGCCGGGGTTCAGCAGTCCCGACGGCGGGCCCGCGGCGGGCCCGCGCCCGAGCTTCTCCAGCCCGGACTTCTCCAGCCCGGACTTCGGAGGACCGGAACACCAGCCCGAGTGACCCGGCCGGCCGACGGCCGGGTCCGAGGCAGGAGAGGGCCCGCGCGGGTGCGCGGGCCCGCACACCCTTGCCGGTGGGGCTCTTTCCGGCCACCGGTACGAGCGGGCTCTCACGGCTGCCCCGGGATGCGTCGACGGCGTCCCGCGGGCTCCCTCCGCCGTCTATAGGGCTGTCTCAGACGATGCCCAGCCGACGCGCCTCCTTCATCCACGACGGGAACTCGGACAGCAGCCGGTCGTAGAGCTCCGGATCCGGTACGTCGCTGATGTCGTCGACCGCGAAGAAGCCCACGTTGTCGACGCGCCGGCCCGGCAGGGTGTCGAACCTCTCCAGAACGCCGTAGTCGGAGCGCCCCAGTCCGACGAACTGCCAGAAGACCGGCTCTTCCACCGCCTCCCGCAGCTCCTTCTCGATCTCCTTGTTGCGATAGACACCGCCGTCGGAGAAGAAGAGCACCAGCGTGGGATCTGGGGCCGGGTTCGCGCGGACGAACGCCCGGACCTCGGCGATCACCTTCTGCTCCTCGTTCTGGATGCCCACCGCCCGCATGTCCACCTGGCCGGGCAGCAGGCCCTTCTTCGGCTTCTTCCGCCGGAACAAGGTCAGTTCACCGACCCGGACATGGTGCTCCAGCCACTCCGGCAGATCGCCCAGGGCGAGGTCCGGCAGCCGTGCCGGGTTCGACGCGAAGGTCCACGCCTGCATCTCCCCGTCGTCGTCCAGCTGGGCCGCCACCGCGGCCATCCGCTCCACGACATCGGCCACGACGCCCTTGGAGTACAGGAACGACATGGAGCCGGAAGCGTCCAGGACCAGGATGACGCGGGCCCTGACGCCCACGGCACCGTGCTTGCGCAGACTGACCGCCACCTGCTCCTTGCGCAGGGAGAGCCGCTTGCGCATGTCCACGGGCAACCGCTCCTCTCCCTTGACGAGACGAGGAGCCAAGCCGGGACCCGGGGGCGCCTGGGGCACCGGGGGTACCGACGGGACGGGTGCGGCCGGGGGCACGGGGGCCGGCGGGGCCGCGGGGGCCTGTGGGGGTGCCGGTGCCGACGGAGGCGACGGGGGGACGGGAACGCTCGGGAACGCCGGTGCCGGCGGCGGATTCGTTGCCGACGGGAGTGCCGGTGCCGGTGAGGCGGTTCCGGGGGCCGAGCTTCTCGCGTCCGTACTCCCGGAAGCGCCCGGCTCCTCGTCCACGCTGATCCCGAAGTCCGTCGCCAGGCCCGCGAGTCCGGACGCATACCCCTGGCCCACCGCGCGGAACTTCCACCGACCGCCCCGCAGATACAGCTCGCCTCCGATGAAGGCGGTCTCCGTCGTCGCCTCCATCTCGAAGAACGCCAGTTCCTCGCCGGTTCCGGCGTCGAGCAGCCTCAGCTTCAGACCCGACAGCTCACCGAAGGTGCCCCCGTCGGCCGAGGCGCCCAGGACCACCCGCTGGATCTCGGGCTCCAGGGCGCGCAGATCCACCTCGACGGTGTCCGTCGTTCCGTCGCCCTCCCGCCGCTTGCCCGAGTGGCGCACGGCGCCGGAGGCATGCCGGGGCTGGTTGTAGAAGACGAAGTCACCGTCGTCGCGCACCCGCCCGTCCGCGCGCAGCAGCAGCGCCGAGGCATCGGCGTCCGGCGCGCCAGGACCCCCGGACCAGCCGAGTACGACCCGCACCTCCTGCGCGGCAACGGGAAGGTTGGCACCCTTGCTCATCGATGTCGGTGTCATGCGCCCAGTCTCCCTGGAGAAGCCGTCGGTGGATCCGACCGATACGCCCGCGCGCGAGAAGAGCCGGCCGCGTCCGACGCGGCCCGGACGAACTCACGCAAACGCTCGGTGGTGTTGCTCTCCCTCCACACCAGTCCCCGTTCGATCGGCCGGGCGTCGTGAAGAGGCACGTAGGCGATGTCGGGCCGGGGGTAGTACTGCCGCGAGTGCTCCCCGACCGGGAGGACGCCCCGGCCCATAGCGACCAGGGTCAGCATCTCGGAGAACGAACCGCCGACCGGGCCCTTCGGGACGGGTCTGCCCGAAGGGGTGTGGTCCGGTGTGCGGTCCCGCTTGAACGCCGCCGAGGTCACCGCGGGGTACTGCACCACGGGGTGCTCCGCGAGCACCTCCAGGGACAGCCGTTCCTCGCCGGCCAGCGGATGACCGGCCGCGACCGCCAGGACCCGTTCCTCCCGCAGCAGGGCGGGTCCGCGGGCCATTCCGTCGAAGGGGAACGAAGCGAGGAGCACATCGACCGAACCGTCCAGCAGACTCGCACGGGAGTTGGAGAGCTGGACCTCCCGCACGTCGACCCGGCAGTCCGGGTGACGCTCACCGAACAGGGCGACCGCTCTGAGAAGCGCGGGCGCCGTCCACTCACCGAGGAAGGCGGCCCGCAGCTCTCCGGTGATCCCCCGGCTTGCGTCGGCCGCCCTTCCCAGCGCGGCTTCGATCCCGGCGACGAGGGGTGCCAGGTCGTCCGCGAGCTGCCGGCCGATCGGGGTGAGCCGGACCGAACGGCTGGTGCGTTCGAACAGCAGGCCGCCGACTCTGCGCTCCAGCGTCTTGATCACCTGGCTGACCCGCCCGGTGGTGATCAGCAGCCGCTCGGCGGTCCTGCCGAAGTGCAGCTCCTCGGACAGCGTCAGAAAGGTCTCGATCTCCAGTCGCTCCAGCATGAACCCCCCAGCGTTAAATCTGGCTCAACGGTCGTACAGCGATCATGCCTTGATGGCGTCCGTCCCGCGGCGGATCGTAGAAGGCGTCCACCCGGCCGCGGGAGGGAGCCGAACAGTCCCCAGGCCGGCCGAGCACACGGCGCCTCCGTGCCCGGCTCCGCCCACCGCGTCCGCCACACCGATCACACCCTCTCCGAATGGGAAACCCATGGCTTCCGCGGACATCACCGCCCACCTGAACGGGCTCGACGGCCCGCTGCGCGACATCGGCGAGAGGGTCGGGCACGTCATCGACTCGGTCCTCCCCGACGACTCCGGCGCGATGTGGCACGGCCATCCCACCTGGAGCCTCGGGGACAAGCCGGGCCGGACCCCGGTCTGTCTGCTCAAGGCCTACCCGTCCTACGTCACCTTCGGCCTGTGGCGCGGCCAGGACGTGACCGACCCATCGGGCCGGCTCGTCGCCGGAGCCCGCCGGATGGCCTCGGTGAAGCTCGGCCGTACCGAAGAGATCGACCCCGACCTGTTCAGCGCGTGGCTTCGCCACGCCGTCGCCCTGGAGACGACATGACCACCCTGCGCGTGAAGGCCTTCGACCACCTGGTCCTCAAGGTGGAGGACGTCGAACGGTCCCTGGACTTCTACACCGGGCTTCTCGGCCTGGAACCCGTACGCGTCGCCGAATGGCGTCTCGGGCAGGCCCCGTTCCCGTCGGTGAGGGTCACCGCGGAAACCATCATCGATCTGATCGCCCATGCCCCTGAGGGGTCCAACGTCGACCACATCTGTCTCACCGTGGAACCGCTGGACTGGGACCGGGTCATCGCGTCGGGATCCTTCACCGTGCTCGAAGGGCCCGTGGAACGCTTCGGCGCGCGTGGCACCGCGACGTCGGTCTATGTCCGGGACCCGGACGGCAACACCGTCGAACTGCGCTGGTACCCGCAGGACGTCACACCGTGACCGGGCCGGGGACCGCGGTCCGGGTGTGATCCCCGGACCGCGCCCCCGTGGGCCGGCTCAGTCGGCCAGCGGCAGGTACACGCGGTTGCCGGCCTCCGCGAACTCCCGGGACTTCTGAAGCATGCCCTCGGAGATCTCCGCGGCGGAGGCACCGTCGGCCGCTTCACCGCCGAACCGCTCGTTGATGTCCTGGCTGATCTTCATCGAGCAGAACTTCGGCCCGCACATGGAGCAGAAGTGGGCCGTCTTGGCGGGCTCGGCCGGCAGTGTCTGGTCGTGGAACTCCCGCGCCGTGTCCGGGTCGAGAGCCAGGTTGAACTGGTCCTCCCACCGGAACTCGAAGCGGGCGTCGGAGAGCGCGTCATCCCACTCCTGCGCACCCGGGTGCCCCTTGGCGAGGTCGGCCGCGTGGGCGGCGATCTTGTAGGTGATGACGCCGGTCTTGACGTCGTCACGATCGGGCAGGCCCAAGTGCTCCTTGGGCGTGACGTAGCAGAGCATGGCCGTGCCCCACCAGGCGATCATCGCGGCACCGATGCCGGAAGTGATGTGGTCGTACGCCGGCGCGACGTCCGTCGTCAGCGGGCCGAGGGTATAGAACGGAGCTTCATCACAGATCTCCTGCTGAAGGTCGATGTTCTCCTTGATCTTGTGCATCGGGACGTGTCCCGGGCCTTCGATCATCGTCTGTACCTGAAAACGCTTCGCGACCGCGTTGAGTTCCCCGAGCGTCCTCAACTCGGCGAATTGCGCGGCGTCGTTGGCGTCCGCGATGGACCCCGGCCGCAGCCCGTCGCCGAGCGAGTAGGTGACGTCGTACGCGGCGAGGATCTCGCAGAGCTCCTCGAAGTTCTCGTACAGGAACGACTCCTTGTGGTGCGCGAGGCACCAGGCGGCCATGATCGAGCCGCCGCGCGAGACGATGCCGGTCTTGCGGTTCGCGGTGAGCGGCACGTACGCCAGGCGCACACCCGCGTGGACCGTCATGTAGTCCACGCCCTGCTCGGCCTGTTCGATGACGGTGTCCTTGTAGATCTCCCAGGTCAGCTCCTCGGCACGGCCGTCGACCTTCTCCAGCGCCTGATAGAGCGGCACGGTGCCGATGGGTACGGGGGAGTTGCGCAGCACCCATTCACGGGTGGTGTGGATGTTGCGACCGGTGGACAGGTCCATGACCGTGTCGGCGCCCCAGCGGGTCGCCCAGGTCATCTTCTCCACCTCCTCCTCGATGGAGGAAGTCACCGCGGAATTGCCGATGTTGGCGTTGACCTTCACCAGGAACCGTTTACCGATGATCATCGGCTCGATCTCCGGATGGTTGACGTTCACGGGCAGCACCGCCCGGCCCGCGGCGATCTCCTCCCGTACGACCTCGGGGTCGACGTTCTCGCGGAGCGCCACGAACTCCATCTCGGGCGTGATCTCCCCGCGTCGCGCGTAGGCCAGTTGGGTGACCGCCCGGCCGGGCCGCCCACGGCGTGGCTGACGCGGCCGGCCGGGGAAGACCGCGTCGAGGTTGCGCAGCCCTCCGCGCGGGGACGTGTGCTTGATCCCGTCGTCCTCGGGGCGAACGGGACGGCCCGCGTACTCCTCGGTGTCTCCGCGCCCGATGATCCAGCTCTCACGCAGCGGCGCCAGCCCCCTGCGCACATCGGTGTCGACGGTCGGATCGGTGTACGGGCCGGACGTGTCGTACAGCGTCACGGACTGCCCGTTGGTGAGGTGCACCTGGCGGACCGGCACCCGCAGATCGGGGCGTGTGCCCTCGACGTACGCCTTGTGCCAGCCGATGGACTGCCTGTCCTGGCCGTCCGGAGACGGCGGCGAAGCCCCGTCCGTCCGTCCGGAGGCAGGCATGCGTACATCCTTGTCGGTCATCTGACCTACTCCCTACGCCGGCATTACCCGGTAACAGGTTCAGCGGTCGACGCAGCGGCTTCCGATCGCCGATGTTTCATGTGAAACATCGCGAAGACGGAGGTCAGCGTCCTCTCAGCCCGGTGCTCCGAGCTCCCGCGTGTGCAAAGGTGCCTCCACGCTAGCGTCATATTTGGCGCGGTGAACAGAGGGCCCTTGACGTTCTTGCGATGATCGGGCGGTGACGACGACCCGGCAGCACTCGTTTCCCCCCTCCGAGCCACCGCGCCGTCCCGGCTCCGACGGCGGCCGCGGACATGGCTCCGGCACCGGCCCCGAGCACCAGCATGAGCAGGGGAACGGACATGGGCACGGACCGGACGGTGATCATCACGGTTCGGGCGACGGGCACGAGCCGGGTTCCCGCCGCGGGCACAGCGAGCCCGCGGGCGCCGGGCACGGGCATTCCCACAGCCACGGTCCCGCGGCGCCGGTCTCCAAACATCTGCGCAAGGTCATCGCCGCGGTACTGATCCCCTTCGCGGCGGCGGTCGTGGCGGGTCTCGTGCTCCTGTGGCCCGGCGGCGCGCCGGCCCACGAGCGCACCGGTGTCGGCTTCGACCGGCAGACCCAGCAGGCGACGGTCACGAAGATCGACCAGCTGGACTGCAAGTCCGTGAACGCCTCCTCCGGGACCTCGGCGGGCGACGCCTCCGCCACCGGGGGTGCCTCGGCTCAGAGCCGGGCCTCGGGGGAGTGCAAGAAGGCGACCGTCCGGATCGACACCGGAAAGGACAAGGGCCGCACGTTCACCGAGATCGTCCAGCCGGACCAGTCACGGCAGTTGCACCAGAGCGAGAAGGTCGTTGTCGCGTACGAGCCGTCCGCCCCCAAGGACCTCCAGTACTCCGTCACGGACGCGAACCGGAAGCTGCCCCTGACGCTGCTCGCCGTGATCTTCGCGGTGGTCGTCGTGGTGATCGGCAGGATGCGCGGCATCATGGCGCTGGTCGCCCTGGCCATCAGCTTCGTGATCCTGAACTTCTTCATCCTGCCCGCGATCCTGCAGGGCTCGAACCCGCTGCTCGTGGCCGTCGTCGGGTCCAGCGCGATCATGCTGATCGCGCTCTACATGTGTCACGGTCTGTCGGCCCGGACGTCCGTGGCGGTGGTCGGCACCCTGCTCTCCCTGGTGCTGATCGGTTTCCTCGGCTCGTTCTTCATCGACTGGGCTGTGCTGACCGGCAACACCGACGACAGCACCGGCCTGATCCACGGCCTGTACCCGTCCATCGACATGAGCGGCCTGCTGCTGGCCGGCGTCATCATCGGTTCGCTCGGTGTCCTGGACGACGTGACGGTGACGCAGACGTCCGCGGTCTGGGAACTGCACGAGGCGAACCCCACGATGGGCCGGCGCGGTCTGTACCGGGCGGGTATCCGTATCGGCCGCGACCACATCGCGTCGGTCGTCAACACGCTCGTCCTGGCCTACGCGGGCGCCGCCCTGCCGCTGCTGCTGCTCTTCTCGATCGCGCAGAGCAGCGTGGACACCGTCGCCAACAGCGAACTGGTCGCCGAGGAGATCGTGCGGACACTCGTCGGATCGATCGGTCTGGTCGCCGCGGTGCCGGTGACGACCGCGCTGGCCGCCCTGGTGGTCGCGGCGGACCGCGAGGGCGGCGCGCCCGTCCCCGCGCAGCCCGCGGCCGACAGGACCCCGGCACGGAGCGGCAAGGGGCGTCGCCGCAAGCACTGACCCGTCCCAGGTGGCGCTGAAACCATCCTGCACCGGCGGCCCTCGTGAGGAAGCGTTCCTCCGCTCCGGGCCGACCGGTGCGTCAGCCCGCGCTCTGCTCCTCCGAGAGGATGCGGTCGAGCACCGCGTCGAGGGATGTGTCGAAACCCTCGAGAGAGCGTTCCTGCCCGAGCGGCACGAGCCGGTCCGTCCGGTCGAGGAACGCGACGAGCGGCGCGGTCCCGGACCGGAACAGCGCGTGATCACCGCCGACCTGAAGCCGGATCAGCACCTCTCCGAGGGCCTCCGGGTCGGCCGGAGCGATGTGCACATCGCCGTCACCGCAGGGCCTGCCCACCCCGTCGATGAGCAGTTCCCGTCCGAACGCCCAGGTCACCGGCGCGTCGCCGGGCAAGTGGAAGGTCAGCCGCACCGCGTACGGATCACAGGTCTCGTATCGCAGCTCGACAGGAATGCGGAAGCACAGCTCCTCGGACACGAGGAAGCTCATCATGACCTCTGCCTGCACCGACTCACGCATCGCCTACCCCGTCGTTTGCTGTCGACTGGCCAGCAGTCGTCCCACCTGACACTGCTGGAAATCTTGCTCAACGTGCATGCCTAATTACAAGGAGTGAGTTTTCAGATACTGATAGAGATGGCGAGTGTTCCTAGCAGGCGGCCCACCTCGCTCTGGAGTCTCCGTGCCGTGGGGATCAGGCGGTCGCCCTGGTGGGACGGGAGGGAGAAGGCCACGACGGCGGCCGAACTGCCCGCCGTGACCGGGATCGCGGCGCAGACCGTGCCCAGCGCGTACTCCTGCCGCTCGATCACCGGTTCCATCCGGCCCGTCCGTTCCAGCCGGCGCAGCAGACGGTCCTCGTCACGCACCGTGTACGGGGTGAGCGCCCGCACCGGGTAGCGGTCGAGGTGGTCACGCCGGGACTTGTCGTCCAACTGGGCCAGCAGGCACTGACCGACCGCGTGGGCGTGCCCGGTCTCTCGGAAGTCGGCCCACTCCTCGACGGCGGGGCTCGCCGGGGTGTCGACGACACACGTGACCTCGATCTCACCCTCGCGGTAGACCGCGTAGTACACGGGTGCGCCGATCGCGTCGCGCCAGTGCTCGAGGGTGTCCCGCACGGTGCTGCGACGTTTCTGCCGGGCTCCGCTGCTGCCGAGCCGCTCGGCTGCCTCGCCGAGGAAGAACAGCCCCCTGTCACGCCGCAGATAGCCCTCGTGGACCAGGGTGCGCAACAGGTGGTACGCGGTCGGCAACGCCAGTCCGGCCTCCCGGGCGAGCTGTTTGGCGGGGGCGCCCTGCTCACGGGAGGCGACGGCCTCCAGCAGACGCATCGCGCGCTGGACCGAGCCGATCAACGTGGTGGTGCGCGAGTCCAGGGGACCGGCTTCCCGCTCCGCCGAAGGGGTGCGGGCCCGCCGGGCGGGTTCCCCGGTCGCCGGGGTCCGGGACTCCGCCCGCTTCCCGGACGGGGTGAGCGAGGGGGGCGGCTCCCCCGGCGAGGTACGCGGCTGCACCGGCGGAACGCGTGCCGCCGCTGGCGTACCCGGTCGCCGGAAGGGTGGAGCGACGGATGGTGCGGGTGCGATGTCAACCGTGGCCAAGGGGCACTCCGAAGAGCGAGGGAGGACCGCCCGTGCGGGGAGTCACGGGAGGGGACTGTGCGCTGCCCGCGGGGTCGGCCCCGCGTCGAGTTCCGGACTCTAACGGCCCGTCACCGCTCAGACAGGGCCTCACCGGAAAACTTCCCCCGGCCGAGGGAACCTTGGGTTCCCTTTCCCCTTTCTCCGTTACCTGTCGCTCGCCCCCGCACGCCTCACCAGTCGCTGCGCGAGGAGGAGCCCGACATGAACTTCCGCACCACGAAGATCAGCCCACCGACGAGCGCGACGAAGACGAGCAGCTTGAAGAGCAGGCCGATGACGAACCCGACGACGCTCGCTATCAGACCGCCGAACACCACGAGGGCGATGACCGGCACCGCGACCCACTTCACCCACCACGGCATACCGCTGAAGATCTCCTGCATCGCCCTGTCCTTACCTCTCCTCGCCCGTGGCCCCGACTCCGGGACACTGATTCCGGGTTCTCTGGTTCTCTCGCATCCGATGCTAGGCCGGAGGAGGGCCGTGCGGTGCCCTCGCATCCCTTGTCCTCCCCTGACCGTTCCCCTAGGGAACCCTGAGACGCGGGGTCAGCTCTCGGGCGGAGAGAACACCACCAGAACCCGCAGGTCCTCGGTGATGTGGTGGAACTTGTGGGCGACCCCGGCGGGCACGTAGACGACGCTGCCCCGGGCCACCGGAGTGGTCTCCAGGCCGACCGTGACCGAAGCCCGTCCGCTGACGACGAAGTACACCTCGTCCTGGGCATGCGGCTTCTGCGGATCGAAGGCGCCCGCGTCGAGCGCGTACAGCCCGACCGACATGTTCCGCTCACGCAGAAACTGCAGGTAGGCACCGTCGTTGGCGGCGCGTTCCGCCTCCAGTTCATCCAGCCGGAATGCCTTCATCGCCCTCGTCCGCTCTTGTACACCACAGGCTGTTTCCACAGCCTCTTCTGGCCAGTCGATCTCTCTGCCACGATCAGACACATGAAGAATTTCGTAGTCAAGACGCTCGCCAACGCGGGGGCCCTGGCCGTCGCCGTCTGGCTGCTCGACAAGATCACCCTGACGGGCGACAGCACGGGCAAGAAGATAGGCACGCTCATCCTCGTCGCACTGGTCTTCGGACTGGTGAATTTCCTGGTCAAGCCGGTCGTGAAGGTGCTGACCTTCCCGCTCTTCATCCTCACCCTCGGCCTGATCACCCTGGTGGTGAACGCCTTGATGCTGCTGCTCACCTCGTGGCTCGCCGACAAACTCGACCTCAGTTTCCACGTGGAGGGCTTCTGGGCCGCCGTCCTGGGCGGCCTGATCATCTCCGTCGTCTCCTGGGCGCTCAATGTCGTGCTGCCCGACGGCGACTGAAACGACCGAGAGAGTCCGATGACCTACCGCGTCTGCTTCGTCTGCACCGGCAACATCTGCCGCTCGCCGATGGCCGAGTCCGTCTTCCGTGCCCACGTGGCGCGAGCCGGACTCGACGAAATCGTCGAGGTCGACAGCGCGGGCACGGGCGGCTGGCACGAGGGCGACGGAGCCGACGAGCGCACCGTCGCCGTGCTGGAGGCGGGGGGCTACGAGAGCGACCACGCGGCCCGGCAGTTCCAGGCCTCGTGGTTCTCCCGTCTCGATCTCGTCATCGCCCTCGACACCGGCCACCTCAAGGCCCTGCGCCGCCTCGCGAAGAGCGCCGAGGACGCCGGCAAGGTCCGGCTGCTGCGCTCGTACGACCCCGCCGCGGGCGACGACCTGGACGTCCCCGATCCGTACTACGGACAGATGGACGGCTTCGAGGAATGTCTTGAGATGGTGGAGGCGGCGAGCCCCGGCCTGCTCGCCGCGGTACGAGAGCAAATGGAGGGACGAGCAGTATGACGTCAGGGGATTTCGTCACGGCGGACGACGAGGGCACCGGCCCCACGGGCGAGCGCGCGGACACGTGGGCGACGGGCTCGGGCGACGGCACACGGGCGGTACGTGCCGGGCTTCCCGAACCGGTCAAGTACGAGCCGACCCTTCCCGGCCCGGTCTTCGCCGCGCATTTCCATCTGCCCGGTGATCCCACCGGCCCCTACACCTACGGCCGCGACGAGAACCCGACCTGGACGCTCCTGGAGCGCGCCATCGGCGAGCTGGAGGCTCCCGGGAAGGAGTCCGTCGAGACGCTCTCCTTCCCCTCCGGCATGGCCGCCATCTCCGCGGTGCTCTTCTCTCATCTGCGCTCCGGCGACGTCGTCGTGCTGCCCGACGACGGCTATCAGGTGCTGCCGCTGGTGCGCGAGCAACTGAACTCGTTCGGCGTCGAGGTGCGCACCGCTCCCACCGCGGGCGACGCCCAGCTCGAGGTGCTGGACGGCGCGAAGCTGCTGTGGATCGAGACACCGTCCAACCCAGGACTCGACGTCTGCGATCTGCGCCGCCTCGTGGCCGCCGCGCACGCGCAGGGCACGCTCGTCGCCGTGGACAACACTCTGGCCACCCCGCTCGGACAGCGTCCGCTGGAGCTGGGCGCCGACTTCTCCGTGGCCAGTGGAACCAAGATGCTCACCGGGCACGGCGACATCCTCCTCGGGTACGTCACCGGCAAGAACGCCGGTCTGATGGCTCCCGTACGGCGCTGGCGCAAGATCGTCGGAGCCATCCCCGGGCCCATGGAGGCCTGGCTCGCCCACCGATCGCTCGCGACGCTCCAGCTCAGGGCCGACCGGCAGACCGCCACCGCGAAGACGATCGCCGAGGTACTGCGGGACCGCCCCGAGGTGACGGGGCTGCGGTACCCGGGACTGCCCGACGACCCCTCGTACAAGATCGCCTCGCAGCAGATGCGCCGCTTCGGATGCGTGGTCTCCTTCACGCTGCCCTCGCGCGAGCGCGCGGAGCGCTTCCTCGACGCGCTGCGTCTGGTGGACGACGCCACCAGCTTCGGCGGGGTGCGGTCCACGGCCGAGCGGCGCGGCCGGTGGGGTGGCGACGCCGTCCCGGAAGGCTTCATCCGTCTGTCCGCCGGTGCCGAGGATCCCGAGGATCTGGTGACGGACATCCTGAGGGCTCTCGACGCCTCCGCGGAGTAGGGCACCCGTCACGACGGGATCAGTACCCCCGCTACGCACAACGGACGGTCCGAGCCTCCCCCCTCGTGGCTCGGACCGTCCCGGTTCTGCGCGCGAAGAACCGCGCGAACAAGGCTAGTTGACTCTGTGTCAGTGTCCAATCACAGTAGCGACAGAGACCTATCGACTTATTTATAGTTGGGGCTCGCGCGGGGTGCTGAAAGGGGAGAGGCACCATGGACCTGGCCTTGCTGCGCACGTTCGTGACCGTGCACCGGGCCGGTTCCTTCACTCGTGCCGCCGCACTGCTCGGCCTGTCCCAGCCGGCCGTCACCTCGCAGATCCGCACGCTGGAGCGCCAGTTGGGGCGGCCGCTGTTCCTGCGCCAGGCGCGAGGGGTGACGCCCACGACCATCGGCGACGAACTCGCCCACAAGGCGGCGCCGCATCTCGACGCCCTCGTGGAGATCACCGAGACCGGTCTCGACGAGGACTCGTCCCTTCGCACGCTGCATCTCGCCGGACCACCCGAGTTCACCGCGGAACGCGCCTTGCCCGCTCTCATGGAACTGACCGGAGACGACGGCCAGGGCTTCGCGCTGCGCGCCACCTTCGGCAACGCGGAGGAGACGATGGAGGGGCTCGCCGCCGGACATCATGATCTGGCCATGACGACGGCCCAGCCACGGGGCGCGCTTCTCACCGCGACTCCGCTCTGCGACGAGGAGCACGTCCTGGTCGCCGCCCCGCGCTGGGCCGCCGAGATCGGTCCGGGCAAGCTCCGCCGCAAGGGCGCCCACGCTCTCGAGGACTTCCCCATCGTCGAGGTCCACGAGTCGCTGCCGCTCGTCGCCCGCTACTGGGCCTCGGTCTTCGACTGCCGCCCCGCCGCCTCCGGCACGGTGATCGTCCCGGATCTCCGAGCGGTCCTCGCCTGCGCCTCCGCGGGCGCGGGCCTGGCCGTCCTGCCCAAGTACCTCTGCTCCGAGGCCATCGAGCGTGGTGACGTCGTGGCGCTCCTCGACCCCGCGGTGCCCCCGCTGCGTACGTACTTCCTGGTCGTGCGGACCGGAACGCTGGCGATGCCGCACATCGCCCGAGCGCACGCCTGGCTGTTGCGGGCGGCCGTCGACTGGAGCTGAGGCGGGCACGGGCGGGAAGCCGCGGTCCCGGACCTGACACTCCGGGACTCCGGGACTCCGGGACTCCGGGACTCCGGGACTCCGGGACTCCGGGACTCCGGGACTCCGGGACTCCGGGACTCCGGAGATTCTTCGGGGCTTTCACGCGGAATCGCGGCCACGCGATGTTTCACGTGGAACCAGCCGGGCCACATTTCTCCCATGACCGTCCGACCCGTGGTCAAGCGCACCGCACGTGCCGTCCTGCTCGACGGCGACGACCTGATCTTGATCAAGCGCACCAAGCCCGGCATCGATCCCTACTGGCTCACACCGGGTGGCGGGGTCGAACCGGAGGACACGACTGTCGTCGAGGCACTCCATCGCGAGGTGCACGAAGAACTCGGCGCCAAGATCGTCGATGTGGTTCCCTGCTTCGTCGACACGGTCGAGCACATCGGCGACGACGGCGGCGCGACCGGTGTGAAGGTCCAGCACTTCTTCGTCTGCCGGCTGGAGTCCATGGATCCGTCCCTGCGGCACGGTCCCGAGATTGACGAGCCCATCGGCGAATACGAGATCGTCCGCGTCCCGTTCACCCGGGTCGGGATCGCCTCCGTCCACCTCGTACCCCTGTCGCTGAGGCACTACCTCGACGGGAACATCGAGGGCGTACGCGCCATGCACGCGCCCGACCTGGGCTGATCCGGAGAGAACCCAACGCCGTTCCGGCGGCCCTCGGTCACCCGGCGCGGTGTACCAGTCGATAGGCGGCGCCCAGGTCCCACCCCGCGTAGGCATGCGTGGCGAGGCCGCTCAGATGCCGGTCCGCGTTGACCGCGACGGACACCGGTACAACGCCGAAGAGTTCCTTGTCCGAGCCCGAGTCGCCATAGGCGACGCAGTCGGCCCGGCTCACCCCGAACTCCGCACAGAGCAGATCCGCGATATGCACCTTTGCCGCAGCGCTGAGAACCCCCGCCGGGTCCAACGGCTCCGCGAACGGAACCGCGGGAAAGCGCGAGCCGTGAGCCGCGTGCGCTCCCCACGTCAGCAGGCGCTCCACGAAAAAGGAGGGCGACAGCGAGACGACGGCGCAGTAGTCGCCGTTTCGCCGGATCTCCCTCCAGACGTCCTCGATCCCCGACATCCAGGGGGCACCGTCGAAGGCCGCCGTCACATGCGCCTCGGTGAGATCCGTCCACAGAGCGTGCACCTGGGTCGCGTACTCCGGCGGGCCTATGCGCCCCTCGGAGATGGCGTTTTCGAGCGCGATGGTCTCGGCCTCCAGACCGAGTTGCCGGGAGATCTCCAAGGGCGCGGTGCTTCCGTGGAGCAGCGTCCCGTCGAGGTCGAAGAGGTGAAGTCTCGCCATGTCCGTGGAGGCTACTGGCCCAATCGGCTTTCAGGGGACGGCGTTTCACGTGAAACCCGTGCCGCTCACCGCCGACGGCGCGACGTACGGCCAAAGCCGGCGGGAGTGCCGGGAAAGCGGTGGACGGCAGGGGGTGATCTCGGACAGCCTGAACTGCGTGTCGATTCCTTCCCTCGCCGCTCTGCCCATTCGCCGCCTGACGCCCCGCGACCTCGTCGCCTGTGCCGACTTGTCCGAGGACCGGGGCTGGCCCCGTGAGGAGCACAAGTGGGGTCTCCTGCTCGCCGGGGGAACCGGATACGGCATCGACGACCCCGCCGGCGGTCTCGTCACCGCGTGCGTGGTGACGGAATACGGACCACGTGAGCGTCCCGAACTGGCCGCGATCGGCATGGTCCTCGTCGCCGGGCGGCACGCGCGCCAAGGTGTCGGCCGCCGTCTGATGCGGCACGTCGTCGAGGAGACGGGCACGACCCCGCTGACCCTGCACGCCACCGCGTACGGGCGCCCGCTCTACGAGGAGCTGGGATTCAAGGCCATCGGCCGGGCGGAGATGGTCCGCGGTGTCTTCATCTCCGACGACTCCGCCTCCGGTGTCTTCACCCGCCCGGCCACGGCGGAGGATCTCGCCTCCGTCCTGCGGCTGGACGAAGAGGTCTTCGGCACCGACCGCACCCACATGATCGCGCGGCTGCCCGCCTTCGCGGACCAACTGCGCGTGGCCGAGGAGAACGGCAGGATCACCGGCTACGCGGCCGCCTGGCCCAACATGGCCACGCAGGTCGTCGGCCCGGTGATCGCCCGGGACACGAGGACGGCGAAGGCCCTCGTCTCCTCGCTCGCCGCCCATACCGACCGTCCGCTGCGCACCGACATCGACACGCGGCACGAGGAACTGCTGGGCTGGCTGAAAGAACGCGGGCTGTCCTCCGTCGGCTTCAACTCGGTGATGACACACCGGATCCCGGAACTGCCCGGCGACTGGACCCGCCGCTTCGCGCCGCTGACCGTGGCCGCCGGCTAGGAATTCGGCGGCCCTCCGGACACACGGCGGTGCCGGTCCCTCGGGCACGAGGGGACCGGCACCGCCGGACCGTCGTCGATCGTCCGTCGTCCGTCGGACGGGCGGACTGTCCTGCGGGAGGTCAGACGAGCGATTCGGCCGCGGCGACGGCGAAGCCGTGGTCCTGCTCGGGCATACCGCCGCCGACGCCGATCGCGCCGATCAGCCGGCCGTCGCGGCGGACCGGTACGCCGCCCGCGATGAACAGCAGGGGCCGGTCGAGCGCGGTGGGCAGGGTGTGGAAGAGGCCCCCGGGCTGCACCGCGTCGACGAGGTCGGCGGTGGCCGAGTCGAGCTGGAGTGCCGTGTAGGCCTTGCGCGTGCTGGTCTCTCCCGAGATCAGCACGGCCCGGTCGTCGCGCCGGAAGGCGAGCAGGTGGCCGCCCGCGTCGAGGACGGTGACGCTGACCCGGACACCCGCGGCTTCGGCGGCGCGTCGGGCGGCGGTCACGAGGACCTCCGCGTCCTCGATGGTCAGGGGGGTGACGGCGGTGGTGGTGCTCATGAGGCTGTTCTCCTTGTGGGGGTGTTCTGTGTCGGGTCGGGAACGTGCCGGATCGAAGCGCCGCGGAAGCGGCCCCGGTCCCGCGGCGGGCCCGATTCCGGTCAGTGGTGGACGGCGGTCCGCGGTTCGGCGGGGACACCTCCGGCGACGACGACGCCGGGCCGGGACGTGCGGCGCTCCAGGCCGGCCGAGATGACGGCCAGGACGAGCGCGCCGGCGGCGAGACCCGCGCCGACCCAGTTGGGGGCCGTGTAACCGAGGCCCGCGGCGATGACGACGCCACCGAGCCAGGCCGAGAGGGCGTTGCCGAGGTTGAAGGCGCCGATGTTCACGGCCGAGGCCAGGGTGGGGGCGCCGTGCGCCTGGTCGAGAACGCGCTTCTGCAGGGGCGGCACGGTCGCGAAGCCCAGAGCGCCGATGAGGGCGATCGTGACGGCCGCCAGGATCTTGTTGTGCGCGGTGACGGTGAAGAGGGCGAGTACGACGGCGAGGCCGCCCAGCGACGTGTACAGCATCGGCATCAGCGCTCGGTCGGCGAACCTGCCGCCGATCAGGTTTCCGCCGACCATGCCGAGGCCGAAGAGGACCAGCAGCCAGGTGACCGATCCGTCGGCGAAGCCGGCGACGTGCGTCATCATCGGCGCGATGTAGGTGACGGCCGCGAAGACTCCGCCGAATCCGAGCACGGTCATCGCCATCGCGAGCAGGACCTGGACGTTCTTGAAGGCGGCCAGCTCATGGCGCAGACGCACTCCCTCGGGCTTCGGCATCTCGGGGACCAGCTTGGCGATACCCAGCAGTCCGACGATGCCGAGCGCGGCAACTCCGGCGAACGTGACGCGCCAGCCGGCGGACTGCCCGATCAGCGTTCCCAGGGGGACGCCGACGACATTGGCGATCGTGAGCCCGCTGAACATCATCGCGATGGCACCGGCCTTCTTCTCCGGCGCGACCAGTTCGGCGGCGGCCACGGACCCGATACCGAAGAAGGCACCGTGCGCGAGGGAGGCGACCACCCGGCCCGCGAACATCAGCCAGAACGTCGGAGCCGCCGCGGAGATCAGATTGCCGAGGACGAACAGTCCCATCAGCACCATGAGCATCCGCTTGCGGGACACCTTCGTGCCGAGCGCGGTCATGATCGGCGCACCGATGACGACCCCCAGGGCATAGCCGGTGACCAGCAGTCCGGCCGTAGGGATGGTGACCCCGAAGTCTCCGGCGACCTCGGGCAGAACGCCCATGATCACGAACTCGGTTGTTCCGATCCCGAAGGCCCCGATCGCGAGGGCCAGAAGCGCGAGAGGCATGGTGGGTACACCTTCCAGACGATTGCATGAGCGCTTTGCCTGCGTTCACAATAGTTGCAGACGCGGGCTATATGCAAGCGCGGGCTATTGCGTCTGTGCTCTATCCTGGATTCAGCCGCTCCTGGACGGAGGAAACGCCATGACAGCCACGGACCCCGCGCTCACCGCCCTCGCCCAGGGATGGTGCGCACTCTCCCTGCTGCACGGGAGGATCGAGGCCCACATCGAGCGGGCCCTGCAGGCCAAGCACGGGCTCAGCGCGCGCGAGTACTCCCTGCTCGACGTACTCAGCCGTCAGCACGACGGCGACGGCGGTCATCTCCAGATGAAGCAGGTCGCGGACGCGGTCGTGCTCAGCCAGAGCGCCACCACACGACTGGTCACCCGCCTCGAGGACCGCGGACTGCTCGCCCGCTACCTCTGCCCGACCGACCGGCGCGGCATCTACACGAACGTCAGCGACGCGGGACTGAAGCTTCTCGCCGAGGCGCGGCCCACCAATGACGCCGCCCTGCGCGAGGCACTCGACGACGCGGCCGAGAACCCCGACCTGGCGCCCCTGGTCCGGGTCGTGGAGTCGGCGAACACGCCCGTCCATCCCGTGCCTTCCGTGGGCGTGCCCTCGTAGGGTGCGCTCATGGCAGATCTTGAGATACGAGCCGCGGTCGCCGACGACGTGCCCGCCATCGTCGCGATGCTGGCCGACGACCCACTGGGTGCCCAACGTGAATCGCCCGACGACCTGGGCCCCTACCTGGCCGCCCTGGAGCGTCTGAGCCGCGACCCCAACCAACACCTGGTCGTCGCCGTGCGCGACGGCCGTATCGTCGGCACCCTGCAGCTCACCGTGATTCCCGGGCTGTCCCGCAGAGGGGCCACGCGCTCCATCATCGAGGCGGTACGCGTCCAGACCGACGAGCGCGGCAGCGGCCTCGGGACGGAGCTCATCGAGTGGGCGGTCGAGGAATCCCGCCGCCAGGACTGCCAACTGGTCCAGCTCACCTCCGACGTCTCCCGCACCGATGCCCACCGCTTCTACGAGCGGCTCGGCTTCGAGGCCTCACACGTCGGCTTCAAGCTGCCTCTCTGAGAGAAGCCGACGGCCAGACGCAGGCGAGGCGGCCGGTTTCACGTGAAACAGGCCGCCTCGCACCTGACGGCGCCTACCGAACTCCTCGCCAGCCTTCGGGGTCCACTCCGCCGGGCACCGGGGCGCCCTCGTCGTACGGCTGCCGCGTGAACACGAACGACCCGAGGTCCAGATGGCTGACGGTGCCGTCAGGCCGCCGTACGGGCCGCAGAAGCTCGCCCGCGTAGTAGCCGTCGAGCCCCGTCCACGTCCCGTCGCCGTTCGCCCGGAAGCGGGCTCCCCTGCCGATACCGGAGAGCGGGCCCAGCACCAGGCCTCCATCGGCCGGGAGCCGCAGTCCGAATGCCTGAGTCCCCCAGTACCACTGGCCCGCCAACTCCAGGGCGCTCTGGTCCACTTCTGTCAGCGGTTGCCAGGGCTCGGGGATCCGCGGCTCCGCCTCGGCGACGATCCGCACCAGGTCGGCTGCGACGGTGAACACGGGCGGCCCCGAGGTGCAGTTGGAGAGCACCACCGCCGCCACGTCGTCCTCCACGCTGATCACCAGTCCGGCGAGGAATCCCGGCAAGGACCCGGAATGCCCGACGAGGGTCCGGCCGTCACGGTGCACGATCTGCAGGGCGAGTCCGTACGAGGCCCCCGCCGCCAGTTCCGCGGTCTCGGGCGGAGCGGCGGGCGCACGCATCTCACTGACGGACTCCGCGCTCAGCACCCGGTCGTCACCGTGTGCGAGAAAGACCGCGAAGCGGGCCAAGTCCCCGGTGGTGGACCACAATTGTCCGGCCGGAGCCATCCGCCCGAGGTCCTCCGCGGGTTCCGGCATCATCGCGTCCGCCCAGGGGTGGACCGCCCATCCCCCCGCGTGCGGCGCCTGCGGGCGAGGGCTCGTACGGTGCAGGCCGAGCGGTTCGAGAATCTCGCGGCGCAGCACCTCCTCCCAGGGTGCGCCGCGCAGCTCCTCGACCAGCGCACCGAGCAGCGTGTAGCCGGGGTTCGAGTAGTGGTGCCGGCGTCCGACCGGATGACGGAAGGGCTGCTCGCCCAGTACGTCGGCCAGTTCGGGGCGCAGGGAGCCGGATGTCCGCTCCCACCACGGCGACGGCGACTCGGCGGCCAGTCCTCCGGTGTGGGCGAGCAGTTGGGAGACGGTGACCTCCCCCGCACCGGTGCCCGGCACATGCTTCTCCAGCGGGTCGCCGAGGTCCAGGACACCCTCGTCGCGCAGCCGCAGCACCAGAACGGCGGTGAAGGTCTTGGTGATGGAGCCGATCCGGTACTGCACGTTCTCGTCCGGGCCGTGACCGGCCACCGACGTCCGTGCTCCGTTCCACACCGCCTTCCCGCCCCGTACCACCGAGGCGACGAGTGACGGCGCCCGTCCCTCGCTCTGCGCGACGGCAATGCGGTGCAGCAGGGCCCGGCGCGTACCGGGAAGCAGATCATCGTGGGATGTCGTCATGACACCAGTCCACCCGCCCGGGCCCCGGACGTCGAGCGGATTGAAACGGAGCCGCCCCGTGGGGCGGCGGATCAGGTCTGGGCCATGTCCACGAAGCGCGAGTAGTGACCCTGGAAGGCCACCGTGATCGTCGCCGTCGGGCCGTTACGGTGCTTGCCGACGATGATGTCCGCCTCGCCGGCGCGCGGGGACTCCTTCTCGTACGCGTCCTCGCGGTGGAGCAGGATGACCATGTCCGCGTCCTGCTCGATCGACCCGGACTCACGCAGGTCGGAGACCATGGGCTTCTTGTCCGTACGCTGCTCGGGACCACGGTTGAGCTGGGACAGCGCGATCACCGGCAGTTCCAGCTCCTTGGCCAGCAGCTTCAGGTTTCGCGACATGTCGGAGACCTCCTGCTGGCGGCTCTCGGAACGCTTGCCGCCGGACTGCATGAGCTGGAGGTAGTCGATGACGACGAGCTTGAGATCGGCGCGCTGCTTGAGGCGGCGGCACTTGGCGCGGATCTCCATCATCGACAGGTTCGGGGAGTCGTCGATGTAGAGGGGGGCGGCCGAGACGTCCGGCATACGCCGGGCGAGCCTGGTCCAGTCCTCGTCGGTCATGGTGCCGGACCGCATGTGATGCAGTGCCACGCGCGCCTCGGCGGACAGCAGACGCATCGCGATCTCGTTGCGGCCCATTTCGAGCGAGAAGATCACGCTGGGCATGTTGTGCTTGATCGAGCAGGCACGGGCGAAGTCCAGGGCCAGCGTCGACTTACCCATGGCGGGACGGGCCGCGATGATGATCATCTGGCCGGGGTGCAGACCGTTGGTGAGCGAGTCGAGGTCGGTGAAGCCGGTCGGTACGCCGGTCATCTCCCCCGAACGCGATCCGATCGCCTCGATCTCGTCGAGAGCGCCCTCCATGATGTCGCCGAGCGGCAGATAGTCCTCGGTGGTGCGCTGCTCGGTGACCGCGTAGATCTCGGCCTGGGCGCTGTTGACGATCTCGTCGACGTCTCCGTCGGCCGCGTACCCCATCTGTGTGATGCGCGTGCCGGCCTCGACCAGGCGGCGCAGGACCGCGCGCTCGTGCACGATCTCCGCGTAGTACTCGGCGTTGGCGGCGGTCGGGACCGTCTGCACCAGCGTGTGCAGATACGGTGCTCCGCCGACCTTGGTGATCTCGCCGCGCTTGGTGAGCTCGGCCGCGACCGTGATGGGGTCGGCCGGCTCGCCCTTCGCGTACAGGTCGAGGATCGCTCCGTAGATGGTCTCGTGGGCCGGACGGTAGAAGTCGTGGCCCTTGAGCACCTCGACGACGTCGGCGATGGCATCCTTCGACAGGAGCATGCCACCGAGGACGGACTGCTCGGCGTCGAGGTCCTGCGGCGGCACCCTCTCGAAGGACGAACCGCCGCTCTCCCAGGACCCGTTGTCCCGGTCGTGCTGCTCGTCGCGGCCTCGGCCGCCGTTCCCGCGGCGACGGGACGAGGGCAGACGATCAGTGGGTCCGCTGTCCGCCCAGGGGTCGTCCAAGGGCTCGGAAATAGTCACCGAGCCACCTCCTCCCGTCCGCAGCGCGGACCTAGCAGTGCCTTCAATTTCTACGGCACGGCACTGACAAAGTGAGCGGCCCGACTCCGGATCTCGCGCGTCGGTTTTGCATGCTTTCCGAGGTCGGAGAGGAGAACGGGCGCCGCCCCACGTTAGGCCCGCGGGCACCGTCAGCCAATCTGGTTATCCACAGGCCATGTGGACGACGGCCCCGATGCTGTGGAGAACTCCGCGAAACCTGTGCACGACCCGGTGGACAGCCCTGTGAACAAGCCCTCAGGGCTTCGGAGGAATGCCAGCTGACCTGGTGTTTTACCGTCCACCGGCTGTGCAGAAGAAAAAGTTGCCCAGCAGAATCAAGATCCCTTCGAACAGTGCGTCACACCACACTCCACACGCCACCAAGTAAGGGTCCTTCGCCTTTTGCATCTCTTACCTGTGGAAGATTAGATTGATGCCCATGACACAGGCTTCAGCGGCGCCCAGGGCCGACCGGCACCGGCACGACCGTGAGATCGTCGCACTGGCCGTTCCGGCGTTCGGCGCACTCGTGGCCGAGCCTCTCTTCGTGCTGGCCGACAGTGCCATCGTCGGCCATCTCGGCACCGCGCAACTGGCCGGACTCGGCGTCGCCTCGGCCCTTCTCATGACAGCCGTCGGAGTCTTCGTCTTCCTCGCCTACGCCACGACCGCCGCGGTCGCCCGCCGGGTCGGGGCCGGTGATCTGCGAGCTGCGATTCGCCAGGGCATGGACGGCATCTGGCTCGCCCTGCTCATCGGCGTGGCGGTGATCGTCGTCGCCCTGCCCACGGCGCCCTCCCTCATGGAATGGTTCGGCGCATCCGGCTCCGCCGCCCCGTACGCGACGACCTATCTGCGGATCTCGGTACTCGGCATCCCCGCCATGCTGGTCGTCCTGGCCGCCACCGGCATCCTGCGTGGACTCCAGGACACGAGGACCCCGCTGTATGTAGCCGTCGGAGGGTTCGTGACGAACGCTGCCCTCAACATCGTCCTCGTCTACGGAGTCGGTCTGGGCATCGCCGGGTCCGCCTGGGGAACGGTCATCGCCCAGTGCGGCATGGCCGCTGTCTATCTCCACGTCGTCCTCCGCGGAGCACGGAAGCACGGCGCCTCCCTGCGGCCGGACGCGGCCGGCATTCGAGCCTGCGCCCAGGCCGGAACCCCCCTGCTCGTCCGAACGCTGTCGCTCCGGGCGATCCTCCTGATCGCCACGGCGGTCGCCGCCCGGCTCGGGGACGCCGACATGGCGGCCCACCAGATCATCCTGTCGCTGTGGAGTCTGCTCGCCTTCGCGCTCGATGCCATCGCCATCGCGGGACAGGCCATCATCGGGCGCCACCTCGGTGCGGACGACGCCCATGGCGCCCTCGATGCATGCCGGCGCATGGTGCGCTGGGGGCTGGTCACCGGACTCGTACTCGGTCTGCTGGTCATCGCCGCTCGCCCCCTCTTCCTTCCCTTGTTCAGCGGCGACCCGGGCGTACAGGACGCGGCGCTGCCGGCCCTGGTGATGGTGGCCGTCTCCCAGCCGATCTGCGGGATCGTCTTCGTGCTGGACGGCGTGCTGATGGGCGCGGGGGACGGGCCGTACCTGGCCTGGGCCATGCTGCTCACCCTGGCGGCGTTCGCCCCCGCCGCCCTGCTCGTCCCCGTCCTCGGCGGCGGACTGACCGCGCTCTGGGGCGCGATGACGCTGATGATGGCGGTGCGGATGCTGACCCTGTGGCTGCGCTCCCGCTCGGGTCGCTGGATCGTCACGGGCGCGACCCGCTGACGTACGCCGGACGTTTCAGACCACCCACCCGCTGACGTACTCCGGACGTTCCAGGACCCGCCCACCCGCTGGCGCGCGCGGGTCGTTTCACCGCGGACTCCGCGACCTACGCCGGACGTTTCACGGGAAACAAGGCGCCGGTTTCACGTGAAACGGCGGTCCCCGGCATCCGGGGAACACCCACGCCCACCCCAGCGCCTCCAGGACAAGCAGAAGGGCCGCACCCGAGGGTGCGGCC